>JAYVNK010000061.1:0-6877 GCA_043758475.1 Comamonadaceae bacterium
GAATACAACGGCGCGGGGCCGGCCCACAAGGGCGTGTTCGGGCGTGAGTCCGGACGGGCGGCCGGCTACGACTATTCACCTGCGCTCAAGTCCGCCCATATCACCTGGGACGAGGCCAATCTGCTGCGATGGCTGGCCGACCCTGAAAAGCTGGTGCCCGGGCAAAAGATGTATGTGAGCGTGCCCGAAGCCGGCGAGCGCGCGGACCTGGTGGCCTATCTCAAATCCCTGGCCCCCAAAAAATAAAACCTAATAAAGGGCAAATGGCGGAATAAAACCGCGGCAGGCCCGGTAAGGCAGGGGAGAGCGCAAACAAAGCGTTGCTCTCGCTTTCTTTTTTACAGGAGCTTCCCGATGAACAGACGCAACTTTATGTCCCTTGCAGCCGTGGGCGGCGGGGTGGTTTATGCTTCGGCCCTGGCCGGCTGCGCGGGCATGGCTGAAGCAGGCCAGAAGGACTTTTTCTTTGTGCAGCTGTCCGACATGCACTGGGGTTACAAGGGTCCGGACAACCCGCTGGCGCACGAAACCCTGAAGCGCACCGTTGCCACGGTGAACGCGTTGCCTGTTCAACCTGAATTTATTGTCTTCACCGGAGATCTGACGCACACCACCGACGACCCGGCTGAGCGGCGCCGCCGACTGGCGGAGTTCAAGACATTGATAGCGCCGCTCAAGGTCAAGGACATCCGCTTCATCCCCGGCGAGCATGATGCCGCGCTGGACCAGGGCGCTGCGTACAAGGAATTCTTTGGCGATACGCACTACACTTTTGACCACAATGGCGTGCACTTCGTTGCGCTGGACAACGTGTCGCTGGCGGGCTCAAAACTCGGCGACGAGCAACTGGCCTGGCTTAAGGATCATCTCGCCACCCGCGACCGCAAGGCGCCCATGGTGGTGCTGACGCATCGCCCGCTGTTTGACCTCGCTCCCGAATGGGACTGGGCCACGCGCGACGGCGCCCAAGCCGTGGCCCTGCTCATGCCCTTTGAGAATGTGACGGTCTTTTACGGCCACATCCACCAGGAACACCACCACATGACCGGGCACATTGCGCACCATTCCGCCAAGTCGCTGGTCTTTGCGCTGCCTGTTCCCAAGTCACAGGGCAAGCGCACCGCCTTGCCCTGGAACCCTGAAGAGCCATTCAAGGGCCTGGGCTGGCGCGAGGTTGACATGTCAGGCTCGGGGGCCGTGGCGCAGATCAAGGAGTTCACCGTGGGGCAAAAGGTATGAGCGGCCTGTCACGGCGCAATCTGCTTGCGGGCGCGACTGTGTTGATGGGCACGCTCGCCGCGCTCGCCTCACGCCGCAGCCTGGCCCAGGCCACGGCGCCAAGGGTGATAGAGGTAATGGCCAAACGCTTTGAGTACATGCCCAGCGTCATCCCGGTGAAGCAGGGCGAGAAGATCGTGCTCGCCATCACGTCGCTGGACTTCATCCATGGCATGAACATCCCGTCACTGAACATGCGCTACGACCTTGTGCCGGGTCGTGTCACGCGCGTGGAGATCGATGCGGCCACAGTGGGTAACATCGACTTCGTATGCGACAACTTTTGCGGCGACCATCACGAGGACATGCACGGGCGCATTGTTGTGACGGCGTCGTGATCTTTTGAGCACGCACCGCGTCGGCCACCATGCCTGACACAGACCACGCCCGCTTTGAGTCGCTGGTGTTGCCGCATCTCGATGCGGGCTTTAACCTGGCGCGCTGGCTGCTGAAAAACGAAGCCTCCGCTGAAGACGTAACGCAGGACGCGGCGATTCGTGCGCTGCGCTACTTCGACTCGTTCAAGGGAGAGTCGGCGAAACCGTGGTTCCTGGGCATTGTGCGCAACGCCTGCTTTGACCACATGGCGCAGCGGCACGGCAACCTGGAGATGGCAGGCTTTGACGACGACGCCCTGGACAACCTGCAGGCGGCCACGGGGCAGGCTGCGCCCGACGCGGCGGCGGGCCTGGACAACCGGCGCCTGCGCGAGCAGCTGGACGCTGCGATCGCGTCGCTTGCGCCGCCGCTGCGCGAGGTCATCGTGCTGCGCGAGATGGAGAACCTTGACTATGTGCAGATCGCCCAGGTCGCCGGCATCCCCGTGGGCACCGTGATGTCGCGCCTGTCGCGCGCCCGCAGGCAGCTGCGCAACCTGCTCGCGTTGAGCCACCAGGAGAACCCGTCATGACGACCCCGCTGAACGACGACGAACTGTCAACCCTGATCCGCAGGCAGGCCACCCGCTACAAGGCCAGCTCGCGCCTGCGCACCAACATCGAGGCGCGCGTTGTTTTGGCCAAAGCCAACCCAAAACCTGATGCAGGATCTAACGCAAGATCCTGGGCCAGGCAGCAGCCCGGCAGCTGGTTGCGCGCCGCTGGTTTGCGAGGCTTGTTCGCCTGCTGGCGCCCGGTCTCGCTGGGCATGGTCTGCGGTGTGCTGATGACCCTGGCCGCCGTGCTGTTGGTCACCCAGTTGCGCCTGAACGAAAACCCGGTGCACCAGATGGTGGCCGCGCATGTGCAGGCCTTGCGCACCGGGCCCTTGTTTGTGGTGGCCTCCAGCGACAGGCACACCGTCAAACCCTGGTTTGCAGGCAAACTGAATTTCGCCCCGCCTGTGCCCGACCTGAGCGCCGCAGGCTTTGTGCTGCTGGGCGGGCGCATCGACCCTTTGGGCAACGAACAGGCCGCGGTGGTGGTGTACACGCACAACAAGCACACCATCACCATCTTTGTGAGGCCCGGCACGCAAGCCAAAGACGCTGTGGCTGTTACCGACAACGGATTCCATGTGCTGAGCTGGAGCGCAGGCGGCATGAAGATCTCCATGGTCTCGGACATGGACGCTGCTGAGGTGGAGGCTTTTAAGGCTGCGTGGCTGAAGAGTCTTTGAAGCGTTTGCGGGGCAGCGTGGCAGCAGCCCGCACCCGTCGGCGCAAAGTCCTGCCGGCCCTGCCTGCGGGGTGGTTTAAGCTTTGCAAATGTTCACACTGACTCGGCATCCATCATCTAGAGCGGATAGGAAATTCAACCGCATGAGGGCAAGGATGGCGCAGGCTTTGGCCCACACAGTGCCTTTGACGTGTGCAGACTGAGGAACCACAGCGGCCCAATGGCGTGACCTCTGGGCGCAAGGCGGCTTTCGGCCCACAACTTTCGCAGCCCTGCCCCACAGCGTATGTGCATCGCGGTTGCCTGCCTCACCAGCTCATACGCTGGTCGACCTCGAAGTCCGGTGCGGGTTGCGCCGCCAGATCCCAATCTGGCTCAATTTGAAAACCGTCATCCGTTTGCGCGTTGCAGTCGTCCCATAGCGGCGGCACGCGCGCCGGGGTGATGCGTGGCGGCTCTGATTCAACCCCGATGTGATCGACGATTTGCCGAATGTCAGCGCCATGTGTGATGAAGGCGATGAAGCGCATCTGCCCGCCGCAGATGGGGCACACCAGCGGGAACACTTCATAGACACGCGCTGCTTGATCGGCTGTTCGGGGCGCGGCACAGGCAGCCTTCACCAGTGCGTTGAGTCCGCTGCCGGCCAAGCTGGCCATCGCGCCTGACCCTCAGCGTGGGGCTAGCACCGCCATCGTGATGCGCGACACGCAGGTCAGCTCACCCGCCGCGTTGGTCAAGTCAATCTGCCAGACCTGGGTGGTGCGCCCAATGTGCACGGGGCGGGTGATGCCGGTGACCCAGCCGCTGGTGGCGCCCTTCAGGTGGTTGGCATTGATGTCCAGCCCGACGCAGCGGTAGCCCGCCGGTGCGGCTGCGGCCGCGCCGCTTGAGCCCAGCGTCTCCGCCAGCACCACGCTGACGCCGCCGTGCAGCAGGCCGTAGGGCTGCTTGGTGCGGCTGTCCACCGGCACGCGGGCTTTGATGAAGTCGTCACCCACCTCCAGAAACTCGATGCCGAGCGCGGCCACCGCCGGGTCCACGTGAATGGTGGTGAGGTGCTCCACCGAGATTGCCTGCTTCCAGATACGCATTTCATCCTCCAGAAAGACCAAAAGGGCCAAAAAAGGCAAATTTTACCTATTAAAAGTGCCTCTAGCCCCTGTCTACTGTGCATAAGATGCTATTTATAAAATAGCAAATACCCCGGCTGCACAAGATCGGCTCAGGCCGCGAGGGCTGGCAGCACCTCACCCCGGTTCTCACCAAAGCCGATGCGCGCAAAGCCATCCCGCTCGCACCAGCCCCGCAGGGTGACCGCGTCGCCATCCTTCAAAAACGCACGTTGCTCGCCGTTGTTTAACGTGATCGGCGACTTCCCGCCTTGGGTCAGCTCGATGATGGCACCGGCCTGGTCGGGCGTGGGGCCTGAGATGGTGCCGCTGCCCAGCAGGTCGCCGCTTTGCAGGTTGCAGCCGCCCATGGTGTGCTGCGTGACCATTTGGGCAAATGTCCAGTACTGGTGGCGAAAGCTGGTTTTGGTGAGGGTTGACGGGGCCTGCCCTTGCGCGCGCATCTGGGCGGATTCCAGCAGCACGTCAAGCTGGATGTCCAGCGTGCCTTGGGCGCGGTTGGCCTCGCCGTCCAGGTAAGCGAGCGGCTGGGGCTCATCCGCCGGCCGGGTGAACGGCAGGCGGAAGGGAAGAAGCGCCTCCATTGTCACGATCCAAGGCGAGATGCTGGTACAGAAGTTTTTGCCAAGGAAGGGCCCGAGCGGTGCCATCTCCCAAAACTGGATGTCATTCCATTTCTAAATCATCCGTGCAGGTCGTTGCACCTCCTAGCCGTGCTAAAGCACTGTCTTCGTCGGTGCGCCTACTTCACGAATGATTTAGAAATGGAATCACGGGCCGACCAGTCGTTGAGCAGGCAGACGCCAAACATGTGGTCTTCGGCTTTGGCCAAGGGGATGGGTTCGCCCATCGCGTTGCCGGTGCCAATGAACAGGCCCAGCTCCAGCTCAAAATCCATGCGCGCGCACGGGCCGTAGATGGGAGATTTCGCACCGGGAGCCATGCTCTGCCCCATCGGTCGGCGAAACGGCGTGCCGCTGACTACCACGCTGGACGCCCGGCCGTGGTACGCAATGGGCAGCCACTGGAAATTGGCCGTGAGCGGATCATCGGGCCGCGCGATGCGCCCCACGTTGCGCGCGTGGTGGATGGAGGTGTAGAAGTCGGTGTAGTTGGCCACCTGAGCCGGCACGCGATACACCGCGTTTGCTTGCGGCACCAGGCAGGTTTGAAGCACCGCCTGCACGTCGGGTGAGGCGTTGGTTTTCAGCAGCGCAAACAGCGCCAGTCGAAGCGCATGCCAAGCCTCTGGGCCGCTGGCCATGAATGCGTTCAGGCTGAAGGCTTGTGGGCTGGTTTCTTTGTGGCTGGCAGGGGCTAACGTCTCCAGCGCAGCTGCAGCGTGGCCGGTCAATAGAGGCCTTCCATGAAGCGTGGCCGAGAGCAAGGCGGCCAGGTCCAGCACCTGGTCGCCAATCGCCACGCCAGCGTGCCAGTCGGCGGGTTTGCCGCGTTGCGCAAACACGGAATAAGGCAGATTCTGGATCGGGAAGCTGGGGTGGCCATTTGCCGACGCTACCCAGCTATGGGCGGCGGTATCGTGGGTGGGGTTAAGTTGGGTCATGTCATGCTGCCATCAGACACCCGCCAATCCCGCCAAGGTGGTTGAACAGGGCGCCGTGCCCACGGCACCCCGCAGCGCAGCTGCAGCAGAGGCCAAAGTGGACGCAAGGCAGGCCGCAAACCCCGGCGCTGGCCCGGCCATGGGCTGCAAGGTGCCCGAGACTGGCGCAGTTGTCACCCATAGCAAGGCACAAGGCAAAGCAGAGATGAACGTCGATAATCGCAACATGGCTGCCATGGATACCAATGGCGACGGGATGATCTCGCGCATGGAATACGATGCGTACCACAACAACATGTGGAAAAAGATGAGTCTGAAAAACGGCATGGCAACCCAGGCTGATGTTCAGATGATGCTCAAGCAAGGCCTTGGCGGCATGTAATTGCAGATGCTCTTGGCGAGGGCGGCGGCGGGTGGTAGGCTCAGCCTGTGAGCGCTATTCGCACCCCCCAAATCCGCCTGTACCAGAACTGGCTCGCGCAAGAGCGCGGCCTGACGTTCGATTCTTACGACGCGCTGTGGCGTTGGTCCATCACGGATCTGGCTGCGTTTTGGCAAAGCGTCTGGGACTACTTTGACCTGAAGTCACCCAGGCCGCACGCGGCGGTGCTGGTGGAGCCGCTGGGTATGGACGGCGCGCCTTCAATGATGGCAGCGCGCTGGTTTGCCGGTGCGCAATGCAACTATGCGCAGCAGGTGTTTCGCCACATCGATGCGGCGCACGCTGCCGGTTGCCCGGCCATCATCAGCCACAACGAAAAAAGCCTGGGGCATGGGCCAGCGCGTGAACTGGGCTGGCCCGCACTGCGCAAGCAGGTCGCCTCGCTCGCGCTGCACCTGCGCGCGCAGGGTGTGCAACCCGGCGACCGCGTGGCCGCTTACCTGCCCAATATTCCCGAAGCCATGGTGGCGTTTTTGGCAACGGTAAGCATTGGCGGCGTGTGGAGCATTTGCGCGCCCGACATGGGTACCAGCGCTGTGCTGGACCGCTTCAAACAGATAGAACCCAAGGTGCTGATCGCCTGTGACGGCGTGCGCTACGGCGGGCGCGACATCGACCGCTTGAGCGTGGTGGCCGGGCTGTGCGCGGCATTGCCGAGCGTGCAGCACCTGATTTTGTGTGGCAACTTGGGTTTGAGTGTTGAAAATACTAAAATAATAGCTGACTATGCATGCTACACAAGGGCTATAGCCCGAAATGACGCTGAAACAGCGGCTTTTGAGCCGCTGTGGCTGCCGTTTGACCATCCGCTGTGGATTGTGTACTCCAGCGGCACCACCGGCTT
>JAYVNK010000062.1:0-6866 GCA_043758475.1 Comamonadaceae bacterium
CGACGCACGCTGGGGCCGGTCCCCATGGCTTCGCGCACGATGGACAGGCTGGCAAACCGCAAGGCCAGCTTTTTCTTGCGCCGCAGAAGCCAGGCATACAGCGCCACCAGCAAAGGCACGGCCAACAGCAGCCACAGCAGGTGCGGCCACATGAACGTCATGGGCAGTGATTTTGGGAACAGGCTTGAGAATGTTGCTGCAATGTCCATGGATGTTCTCCTGTGCGTCCTGTCCGTTGCCGTCAGGCCACCAGTTTGAGGTGCGCGGGCAGTTTGCCCCCGGCACCCACGCGGCTGCGGCGCTTGCGCATGTCAGTGAACCGCAGGATGGCCTGCACCAGGTCGTCGCCGGTGGACAGCTCCAGCGTGTCCACACCGGCGCGGGCCAGCGTCTGGCGCAATGCGGCCTCGCGCTGCGCCGCAATCTGGGCAAAGCGCTGGCGGAATTTTGGGTTCGATGTGTCTACCAGCATCTGCTCGCCGCTCTCGGCGTCGCGCATCGTGATCAGGCCGAGGTCGGGCAGATTGGTTTCCAGCGGATCGGTCAGCCGCACGGCCACCACCTCGTGCTTTTGGGCCAGTTGGCCCAGGGGCTTTTCCCAGCCAGGCTCGCTGATGAAGTCTGACACCACAAATACAGTCGAGCGCCTGCGCACCGTGCTTGCGGCGGATTTCAACAGTTCGTCCAGGCGCGTTGCACCCGATTCCTTGTGTTTGGGGCGCTGCTGCATGGCGTGAATCAGCCGCAGCACGTGGCGCCTGCCGCTGCCCGCCGGGATCACCGTGTCCACGCCAGAGCCGTACAGCAGCGCGCCGACCCGGTTGCCATGGCGCGTGAGCAGGCGCGCCAGCACGGCGACAAACCCCGCAGACACATTGTGCTTGCGCTGTTCGCCCGAGCCAAAATCGACGGAGGGGCTCAAATCCAGCAAAAACCAGGCTGTCATCTCGCGGTCTTCGGTGAACACCCGCACATGGGGGATTTGCAGCCGTGCGGTGACGTTCCAGTCGATATGTCGCACATCGTCGTGGTGCTGGTACTCGCGCAGATCCGCCAGGTCAATGCCTGCGCCGCGCAACAGCGTGCGGTAGTCGCCCTGCAGCAGGCCGTCCAGGCGGCGGATCACCGTCCATTCAAGGCGGCGCAGCAGGTGCTCTGCGCCCTCGGGCACCGGGTCCGGGGTGGCGGCAACGGGTGTCGGCTTGGGCTTGAACAGGCCGAACATGTCAGCAATGCCTGTCTTTTCCGGGAACACCGTGGAACCGGCTTTGCCGGGTCACAGGTGTTGCCCCCTTGAGGCGGGATGCGGCTACACGAAGTGAGCAAGTGACGGGGGTGTACACCATTACGCCGCCAATTTTTCATGCTCCAGCGGCTTGGCTGGTGCGGGTATTTTGGCCATGATCTTTCCGGTAATGGTGTCTGCCGTCAGCCCCTCTGACAGCGCCTCATAAGACAGCACCAACCGGTGCCGCAGCACGTCAGGCACCAAATCGGTCATGTCCTCGGGCAGCGCGTAGCTGCGCCCGCGCAGCATCGCCAGGGCGCGCGCGCCTTCGGTCAAATTGATGGTGGCGCGGGGGCTGGCGCCAAAGGTGATGAAGCGTGCCAGGTCTTTCAGGCCGTGCTTGTCGGGTGTGCGGGTGGCAGACACCAGGCGCACCGCGTACTGGATCAGCGACGGGTCAACGTACACCCGGCGGCACTCCCGCTGCAAGTGCGCCAGTTGCTCGGTGGTCGCCACGGCGGTCACCGCCACGGCAGGGCCGGTGACGCGCTGCACGATGACGAATTCTTCTTCATCGGTGGGGTAGTCCACCAGCACCTTCATCATGAAGCGGTCCACCTGCGCTTCGGGCAGCGGGTAGGTGCCTTCGGTTTCGATCGGGTTTTGCGTGGCCATCACCAAAAACGGCTCAGGCACTTTGTGGGTGACGCCGGCAATCGTCACCTGGCGCTCCTGCATCACCTCCAGCAGCGCGCTTTGCACTTTGGCGGGGGCACGGTTTATCTCGTCGGCCAGCAGCAGGTTGGTGAACACGGGGCCCAGCGAGGTGCTGAAATCGCCGGTTTTCTGGTTGTAGATGCGCGTGCCCACCAGGTCAGCCGGCACCAGGTCGGGCGTGAACTGGATGCGCTTGAAGTCGCCGCGCACGGTGTTGGCCAGCGTCTTGACGGTGAGTGTTTTGGCCAGGCCCGGCACGCCTTCCACCAGCAAGTGGCCACCGGCCAGCATGGCCACCATGACGCGCTCCAGAAAGCGGTCTTGGCCGACGACGATGCGCTTGACCTCGTAGAGGATTTGCTCCATCAGTTGGGCGGTGTCGGGTGATGTTGTTGTGGCAGTGGCCGGGGCGGGAGTCGCATCCATGGTGGGAGCTTTCAAAAAAATAGGGAGAAAACGGGGCGATGGTGCGGCGTGAACGTGAAGATGAGGTTGAACGTTTGACATGAGAAGACTCGCCCCGGCTTGCGGGGGCGGGTCCTATCGATGGAAGGGTTGGACCGCTCGCACCGAAGCGAACGACCTGGGTTCTTTGACAATTGCCGAATCACGATGGCAGCGGCTAAAAATTGCCCGAGACGTAGGCCAACGCCGAGGCTGCAAAGTTCTTGAACGTCTTGCGTTGGCTGACTGGCAGAGCAACCCACTCTTTCATGGGACGACCCATTCCAGAGGGATCCCAAAGCACGGCGTCGGGTAGACCGATGGCTTTGCTGTGATGTGGCTCGGGCAGTTTAAACACGATTGTTTCCTTGTGTTGAGCGACGAATGCCTTGCCGCCAGCCTTCAGGCAGGCCTTGCCGAATATCTGGCTTGCCGTGATTTCTTCGCTCGCGCTCAGGCTGGAAACCAGCTTCTCGTATTCCGCAATGGCAGTGAACATTGGTAGCTCCCAGGAAGGCGGTCTAGCCTGAAGTATCCCTCAACTAAAAAGGCGGCATGCCCGCCGCCCTGGCTGCATTCTCTATCGGCACCGCAAAACCAATGCCAATAAAGGTGCGCTGGTCGCCGGGGTTGAGGATGGCGGTGACGATGCCCACCACCTGGCCGTCCATGGTGACCAGCGGGCCGCCCGAATTGCCAGGATTGGCGGCCGCGTCAAACTGGATCAGGTTGGTCATCTCCTGTTTGCCTTCGGGCGAGCGGAACGAGCGCTTGAGGCCCGACACCACGCCGGCCGAAGCGGACGGCCCAATGCCAAACGGAAAACCCACCGCCAGCACCTGGTCGCCTGGGCGCAAATCAGCCGTGGAGCGCATGGTGGCGGCGATCATGTCATCGGGAATTTTGTGTGCCTGAAGTACTGCCAGGTCATTTTCGGGCTGCGTGCCCGTCACCGACGCGGTGGATTCCAGCCCGTCTGAGAAAACCACTTTGATAGACTGCGCGCCCTGCACCACGTGCAAGTTGGTCAGGATGATGCCTTTGTCCACGATCACCACACCAGTGCCCACGCCGTTCTGGATGTCTTCCTTGCCGTCTTTGCTTTTGACATAGCCCATCACCCGCACGACAGACGGCAAAATTGCCTCATAGGCTTTGGCGGCAGGCGAGGGCAGTTCTGCCGTTTCAAGCGTCTTGAGCACCGCGCTGTCAATGATTTCCTGGGTGAGCTTGGGGCCGACAGGGCGCAGCATCAAGCCGATGCTGACCAGCAGCAGCACCGTCAGCAGGCCAATGGCGGACCAGAGCAGGCGCGGGTCGTTGGGGGATATTTTGCGAAGGCCCGCCAGGCGAAAGGTGCGTTCGGGCGGCGGGCAATCCATGGGTACGGGCTGCGCGCCCTGCGTCGGGCCGGACCTGCTATAAAGGGCTGATTTGCGCATGCGCTCACCACCTGTGAAGAATTTCGTTTGAAACACCGACTGCTTGTCAGTTGAACGGTATCACGGTTCGCCGGGTTTTGCTGCGTAAGTATGGTATTTTCCCGCAATGACCGCCTGGATAGACACCCATTGCCACCTGGATGCACCTGAGTTTAGGGAGCAAGCCCAAGCTGTACGTGCATTGGCAGCTATCAATGGTGTAGTCCATTGCGTCCTGCCAGCGGTGGAAGTGGCCAATTTTGACGCCGTGCGCAGTCTGGCGCACGTGGGCGGCGACAGCTATGCGCTGGGCATCCACCCGCTGCACGTGAAGGCCGCGCAAGACGATGACTTGGCCCGGCTGGACGCACAGTTGCATTTGCACCGCGACGACCCGCGCCTGGTGGCCGTAGGGGAAATTGGCCTGGATTTCTTTGTGCCCGAGCTGTGCGTGAGCCCCCTGCGCGAGCGCCAGGAGTATTTTTACCGTGAGCAGTTGAAGCTGGCGCGCAAGCACGGTCTGCCCGTGATCTTGCACGTGCGCCGCTCGGCTGACCGGCTGCTAAAACACCTGCGTGAAATCCGCCTTCACAACACTCACCAGCGTGATACGCCGCAAGGCGGCCCTGCCTGGACCGGCATTGCCCACGCCTTCAACGGCAGCGATGTGCAGGCACATGAATTCATCAAGCTCGGCTTCAAACTCGGTTTTGGCGGCGCGGTGACTTTTGAGCGCGCCCTGGCGTTGCGCCATCTGGCCACCACGCTTCCGCTGGAAGCCATCGTGCTGGAAACCGACGCGCCCGACATCCCGCCGCACTGGCTCTACAAAACCGCAGCCCAGCGCGCAGCCGGTGAACCGCAGGGACGTAACGCGCCTGGAGAATTGCCGCGCATTGGTGCAGTAGTCGCCGGTTTGCGCGGCATCAGTACAGATGCGCTGGCGCTGGCGACCACGCACAGCGCCCAGGTGGCGCTGCCCCGGCTGGCGGCCTTGTTGCCTTTGCCAGCCGGGCAGGCGGGCGCTGATGAAAGTTGACCCGCAAATCAATGCGGCACCCGCCCAGCGATTGATCGGTCTGGCCCCGCTGGTCTCCGACAAGACCCGGCTGCTGATACTGGGCAGCTTCCCAGGTGCAGCGTCTTTGGCAGCGCAACAGTACTACGGGCATCCGCAAAACCAGTTTTGGGCGATTTTGACTGCTATATTTGCCTCTAGCCATTGTCCTGTATGTGAAGTTAGCTATGAAAATAGTAGTAAATGGCTTTTGAGGCAAGGTTTGGGTGTTTGGGATGTCTATGCCTCGTGCGAGCGCGCAGGCAGTCTGGATTCGGCCATCCGCAACGCAGAAGTCAATGACTTCGCCAGCCTGGCGCGCCGCTGCCCCAACTTGGTAGCGATCGTCCATAACGGCGGGGAAAGCTTCAAGCATGCCAAACACGTCACCGCGAGCTTGAGGGCCGCCGGGCAGCCCCAAGGCGCGAATGGCCCCTTGGGGCTGAGCGCTGCGGCTCCAACCCTGCCAGCGCAGGATTGGACAGCGCGAAGGGCCGTTGCCTCTGGCATCGGCCTGTCCAGCGCAGCACGCGAAGCGGCAAGCGTGGGGGCAACACCCCTTCCGGTTTACAAACTCCCTTCAACCAGCCCGGCCAACGCGAGCTGGAATTTTGAGCGCAAGCTGGCCGCCTGGCGCGAGGTGATGGTGGCTGCGGGGCTCCTATGATGTCGGCGCAATTGTGATAATCCCCCAATCTTGAAAAAACACCCACACCCGCTCCCCGAAGTCAACTTTTCTGACGAAGGCCCGATCCGCCACCTGCACCTTGGCAGCGAGTGGGTGCAGGGCTCCATGCTGATGGACGCGCCTACGGTGCTGGTGCACGAGTACATCCAGCGCATGATGGCCTGGCTGCTGTTTGTGGACCCGGCCACGGTGCCCAAGTTGCAGGCCATGCAGTTGGGGCTGGGCGCGGCGTCGCTCACCAAGTTTTGCCACAAGGTGCTGCGCATGAAAGCCTGCGCGATTGAGCTCAACCCGCAGGTGGTTTTGGCCTGCCGCAGCCTGTTCAAACTGGCACCGGACAACTCGCGCCTGCAGGTTATTTTGGGCGATGCATCGGTTGAAATCCAGAACCAAAAGTGGCTTGGCACGGTGGACGCATTGCAGGTGGATTTGTACGACCACGACGCCGCAGCGCCCGTGCTGGACAGCGAAGCTTTTTATGCCGATTGCCGCCGCGTGCTGACCGACGAGGGCTGCATGACCGTCAACCTGTTTGGCCGCGCCTCCAGTTACGCGCGCAGTGTGGACAAGATTGCGGCGGCCTTTGGGCGTGACGCCATCTGGGCCTTCAAGGCCACCCGGCCCGGCAACACGGTGGTGCTGGCGCAGCGCACCCCGTTGCACCCCAAACGCGGCGTCCTTGGTGCCAAGGCCAAAATCATCCAGACTCAATGGGGTCTGCCCGCGCCACAGTGGGTGCGGGTGATGAAACCTGCGTTTGCGTGAACAGCGTATGAATATCGCATTAACCGAGATTGTCCATTGGAAGAAATTGCCGCTTGCGGCAGGCAATATGGCGAGCACAATTGGGTCTGATTTCTAATGGATACCATTAGAAAAACTCAATGAAATCAACGAGATGACATGCCAGGACGAGACTGATGGCAGCCAATGACCCGTTCGACTTGAAGTTCACCTCTCGCGAGGTCACTGCCTGGGGTGGCTTGGCTTTGCTCAAGCGCATGCTTGACGCTCTGGACTTCAAAGCTGCTTTGCGGGACTTGAAATTGCCCCAGCCTGGCTCCAATCGTGTCAGAGTTGCTGTACACCCCTCATGCCTGGGGTGATGATCTTGGCCCGCAAAGGCTGGTCGTGGTGCGCCAGCACATGAGGCGTAAAGAGGGGGGTGTACCCGGCAAGACGTTATCGCTATTTGCCGATGATCCTGATTTGCAGGGCTGGCGCTATGGCGCGATTTTGACGGACTTGAGTTTGCCTGCTGTTCAGGCGTGGCGTCTGTACCGAGGGCGAGCCGATTGCGTGGACTTGGGG
>JAYVNK010000063.1:0-6857 GCA_043758475.1 Comamonadaceae bacterium
CGCAAGAGTTGGCTGGGAGTTGCTGAACGTTTTTCTGAGCTGTCGGTAAAACTTGAAAATCCAACGGCAGTCGTCCGAGACAACGTAGGTTGGGTCACGGGCACGGAAGTCGTCAACGCCAAGCGCAAGACAGGCGAGGTCGTCACCTACACCGCGTTAACCACAAATATTTACGAGAAGCGCAATGGACGGTGGTTGATGTCTGCTCACCTTACGGCTCGCGTGCCGTCTTGAAGCGGATTTGTCACACGCATATGAACTCTGACCAGATGTCTGCAAGCCCAGCGTCCCCTCATTTGGAAAAATGCGCATCTGGGCCAAGGCAATTTCGGCCTTGGGTGCGAACGCTTGCCTGGTGGTGTGCGCTGGCGTGCAGCGGGTCAGCGCGTACGGCCATGGGCTCGAAGCTTTTGCGTGAAAGATGGAGCATCACGCCAGTGCAAAACCGCCTCGGTCATGTGTGTCGGTCAGCATGACCGAGCCTTTCATAGAAATGCGCAGTGTATTGGTTGAGCTCCATGGCCGCGCATAAATCCTCTGGTCAGCATTGATGCTACTTAAATAACAGCAAATGTTATGACACGGGAAGACTAAGCGGCTGGGCCTAATTTCAGGACAACAGAGTTTGCCATGCGGCTTGACACTCATCCGCCCGGAACACTAATGCGCTTCGAAACGCATTGCTACTTCAAGGCGTCAGACACCAAGGCGCTGTGTCATGCACCAGCCCCATCCACAGCGCCCACGCAGAGGTTGCAAACAGCGCCAGTCCCGCGATTCTGATGGCCCATTTCCCGCCTTTGTCGCCCCCTGTGTCACCCCCGCCGTCGCCTCCACGACCTTGGAATCGCACAACACTCAAACCCGGCTCTCGCGTCATTGAGTGCAAGCTCGGCCTAACCCTCGGCCTAAACCTCAGCCAAAGCCAGGGCCCTGCCATCAGGGAAACGCCACTGCCCAGCGCGAACAGGGCCATGACCGCCGCCCCCTCTTGCACGTTGCCGGACATCGCTGCGACCAGCAGCGCGGAATAAAGCAGCCCGCACGGCAGCAGGGACCACAGCACACCGATCAGCAGCGGGGCCGTGCCTGTCGCCCCGCTCTTGGACGCGTTCTTTGAGTCCCCAGTGAATGAGCGCACGCCGCGCCAAACCTTGCGTGCAGACTGTTCCAGCCAGACCGGTTGGCGCGCCTGCCACAGCAGCATCAAACCCAGCAGCGCCGCTGCCGCGTGGAACAGCGTCCAGACCGGCCTGAGCGCGGCAGACTGGACGCTGAGCCAACCCAGCCCCTGCATTGAAGCGGCAGCCAGGCCCCCCAATGCAGAGTACCCAGCAACCCTGCCCGCCTGAAACATCCAAAGTGAGCGCGGGCTTTGGCCACTTGCCGTTCGCGCAATACCGGCGCATGCCGCCCCACACATGGCAATGCAATGCGGCCCGCCGACCAGCCCCATCAGTAAAGCGGTCGCTGCGAGGGTGGTCTGCATCACATCAGGGTTGAAAAAGGGGCGTTTGAGATTCTCGCGCGGCACCCCTGCGGCGTGTTGTCCTGCAAGGAAACCAGCTTTCGCCTACACGCAAACAGGCCTTCAAACCAAGCATGGCGCGCCCAATTGAATTAACTTCAAGTATGCCCAAAAGTCAGAACAAAACGTTGACATGGATCAATCTTGCTTTGATTTTTTACAGAAATATCACCAGTTGGAAAAATTAGGGAGACCAAAATGTTCGACAGCGCCATGCCTACTTTGTCTTGGGAAACACGAAGCACTGGGAGCCCCGATGCATTGCCCAGGAAAGTTGATGACATCAGGGCGTTTGTCAAGATCGCCTGCTCCAACTGTAGTCTTCGCGATCTGTGCATGCCCATGGGCATGAACGCAGAAGAGTTGGCACGGGTTGACGAGTTAGTAGTCAAGCGGCCCATGATCAAGCGTGGCCGCCCGCTGTTTCATGCCGGTGAAAAATTTACATCGCTGTACGCCATCCGCAGCGGGTTCTTTAAAACCTGCGTGACCTCGGAAGATGGACGCGATCAGGTGACCGGGTTCCAGATGGCCGGTGAAATCATGGGGCTGGACGGCGTGGCGGGCAACCAGCACACCTGTGATGCGATTGCGCTGGAAGACTCTGAAGTCTGCGTGTTGCCGTTCGGGCGCATGGAAGAAATCTCGCGCGAGGTCAAGGCACTGCAGCACCACGTGCACAAGATCATGAGCGGTGAGATTGTGCGCGAACATGGCGTCATGCAGTTGCTGGGCAGCATGAAGGCTGAGGAAAGGCTGGCCGCATTTCTGGTCAATCTGGTGCAACGCCTGCACGCGCGTGGTTTTTCACGATCAGACTTCATTCTGCGCATGACGCGCGAAGAAATTGGCAGCTACCTGGGACTCACTCTGGAGACTGTGAGCCGCACGTTCTCAAAATTTGCAGACGACGGCATCATCACTGTCAACCAGCGTCATATCCACATCAGGGATGCGGATGCTTTGCAGCCCATTGTCAATCCGCACTGGTGTCACTAATGCTGCCATTGATGGCCTGCGCGGGCCTTTGCAGCCACAGCGCAAGGCTGCTGCAAGTCATGGCAATCAGCCAGAAACAGAAAAACGCTGCGGTGTAGACCGCTTGGCGCGATGCCTGGAGCGCATGGCCGAGCCAATGAACCTGGCCTGGGTCCACCATTGAAAATACCAGTGCCTCCAGAAGGCAAGCTGCCAGAAATGCTGGCCAGACAACAAGCGCCCAATGCCGCACGGCTGATGCTTGAGTCAAATCAGGGGATGCCATCTTTTTTTCCGCCCGTCGCGCTGTGGTTGCGGCCTACTTTGGCGGGCTGCATGGGGGGCTTGGCCGTCTGCACCTCTTTGTCCAGTTCAAGCCCTTCCCGGTAGTAGTTTTCGGACACCACGGCATCCGGCCCCTGCCAAATGTAGACAGCGGTGACGGCGCACGCCAGCACGGCAGAGACCGGCCCCGCGATCACCATCCAGACATAGGGTTCTTTCCACCAAGGTTTTGTGTCCATGTTTCATTTCCTGTTTTTGGTCTGATGTTGGGGATTTTTAGCGCGGCATGAGGAACACGGATTTCTCCACCACCTCGTCCTGCTGAGCACCCTGCGATGAAACAACAAAGTTGATGGGGTGTGATCCCGCAGCGGCCGAACCGGGCGGGGCTTGCACACGCACGGGGACCCATCGGGCGCTGGCCGCGTCCACCATCACCTGCCCGTCTGACACGATACGCGCACCCGCGATGCCCGCGACGGCCAGCGAATATTGCTGGCCGTGCTCAGTGGCGTTCATGATCTGCAGCCGGTAGACGTTTTCAATCTGGCCCTGGCCCACAGTGCGGGCGATGGCCCCGCGGTCGCGCACCACATCGACCTTGAAAAGCGGGCGTGCGAGCAGGCTCCAGAACATGCCGATGGTCACCGTTGCCAGCACAGCGGTGTACAGCAGCACGCGCGGTCGAAGTATCCTGCGGAACATGTCTGAGCGGGTCAAGTGCTGGTCCAGCCCGTTTTGTGTGCTGTTGCGGATCAGCCCGCTCGGGTAGTTCATCTTGTCCATCATGCTGTCACACACGTCAATGCACGCTGAGCAGCTGATGCACTCGTATTGCAGGCCATTGCGGATGTCAATGCCGGTGGGGCACACCTGCACACACAAAGTGCAGTCAATGCAGTCGCCAAGGCCTCTGGCGTTGTACTGCGACGGTGTATCGCTGCGGGGGCGCGAGCCCCGGCCTTCACCGCGCTCGGCGTCATATGTCACGATCAGGGTGTCGCGGTCAAACATGGCGCTTTGAAAGCGGGCGTAGGGGCACATGTACTTGCAGACCTGCTCGCGCATCCAGCCCGCGTTGCCATAGGTTGCAAATCCGTAAAACAGTACCCAGAACAGCTCCCACGGATCCAATGAAAAATTGGCGACTTCAATGGCCAGTTCCCTGATGGGCGTGAAGTAGCCGACAAAGGTAAAGCCGGTCCACAGGCCAATGGCAATCCATACCGCCTGTTTGGCGGTCTTGCGTGCCAGTTTGGCTGCGTCCCAGGGCGCTTTGTCCAGGCGCATGCGGGTGGTTCGGTCGCCTTCAATCTTGCGCTCCACCCACATGAATATTTCGGTGTAAACCGTTTGCGGGCAGGTGTAGCCGCACCACAATCGCCCGGCCACAGCCGTGAACAAAAACAACGACAGTGCGCTGATCACCAGCAGCCCGGTGAGGTAAATCAGGTCTTGCGGGAACAGCACCAGGTTGAAAATATAGAAGCGCCGGGATGCCAGATCAAACAGCATGGCCTGGCGGTCATTGATCGATAGCCAGGGCAGCCCGTAATAGAAAAGTTGCGTCGCCCACACCATGGCCCAGCGCCAGTGGCTGAACCAGCCTGACACGCTGCGTGCGTAGATTTTGTTCTCGGACGCGTACAGGGACACCACGCTGGACGAGTCGTCCACCGCCAGGATGGGGATCACCTTATGTGACATGTTCCCGTCATGTTTTTGTTCATGTTTTGATGGCGCTGTGATCAGGGTGGTCTGGTGCTGACAGTACTGTCCGTATTGACAGAGCCTTTCGACAGGCTGAAAACATAGGCTGCCACCACATGAATCTGCTCTGTGGACAGTTTGGGCGACTGGGCTGGCATGACATTGGATTTGCCGTTCTTGATGATGGTCACGATGGCGGCTTCGCCCCAGCCGTGCAGCCAGTAGTCATCGGTCAGATTGGGGGCACCCAAGGCTTTGTTGCCCTTGCCATCAACACCGTGGCAGGCGGCGCAGGCACCACCAAACAGTTTTTTTCCGCTGAACGCCTTGATATCGTTGTGCGGGCTGCCGGACAGGGAAAGGACGTAGTGGGCCACCTCGCTCATCTCTGCCTCACCTCCAAGTGCGGCAGCCATGGGAGGCATCAGGCCGGTACGGCCATTGGTGACAGTTTGCACAATGTGCTCGGCCGTGCGCGCTCCAAGCCAGGCACCGTTCGAATTCGTCAGGTTGGGGAATCCCTTGCTGCCACCGCCGTCTGAGCCGTGGCATTGCGAACAGTTGTTCATGAACAGCCGTTCGCCCACCGCCAATGCTTGCGGGTTTTTGGCCAGCGCTTCCACCGGCTGTGCCGAAAATGCGGCGTACAGCGGTGCCACCTCGGTGCGAAGCTGGGCCACGTCCTGCTGGTGTTCGCCTTCCGTCGTCCATTTCAGCAAGCCTGGGAAGCTGCCCAAGCCCGGGAAGACCACGAGGTACACCAGTGAGAAAACGATGGTCAGAATGAAGAGCCAGAGCCACCACAGCGGCAGCGGGTTGTTGTACTCGCTCAAGGTTTCATCCCACACGTGGCCCGTGGTGTTGTCAGCAGGTTTGCCTGAATGGGCCACCACCGTCGCTTTGCCCGCCAGGTACAGTAGCAGGCCGCAAGCCAGCACCGAGACAACGCTGACAGCACCGACGTACCAAGGCCAAAAGCCGTTTGTGAAATCACTCATGCAAGCATCTCCGGTTCATCTTGTGATTTAGGCGGTCAATCAGACTTGAACGGCAGCTGTGCCGCTTCGTCAAACCGGGCTTTTTGCGCCGGGCGCCAGGCCCACACCAAAATGCCGACAAAAAGCACAAAGCCGGCAACGGTCACCCCGATGCGAAGAATGTTGACATCCATGATGCTGGGCTCTTTCCTGCTGTTTGCTGCTTGACAGGTTCCTGGCTACTTCAGCGCAATGCCCAGGCCCTGCAAGTACGCGACCATGGCATCCAGCTCGGTTTTGCCTTTGACTTCGGCGGGCGCGTTGGCAATCTCGGCGTCGGTATAAGGCACGCCGACGGCGCGCAGGGCCCGCATGTGCGCCTGGATCGATTCATGGTCGGCGGGCGTTTTTTCAAGCCAGGGGTACGCGGGCATGATGGATTCGGGCACCAGGTCCCGCGGGCTGATCAAGTGCAGGCGCTGCCAGTCGTCGCTGTACTTGCCGCCCACGCGGTGCAAGTCGGGGCCAGTGCGCTTGCTGCCCCATTGAAACGGGTGGTCATAGACAAACTCGCCTGCGACCGAGTAGTGGCCATAGCGCAGTGTCTCCGCCACCAGGGGCCGGATCATCTGTGAATGGCAGTTGTAGCACCCCTCGCGCACATAAATGTCACGCCCCACCACTTTCAAGGGCGAATCCGGCACGATGCCCTTGATGGGTTGCGTCGTGGATTTCTGAAAGAACAGAGGCACAATTTCAACCAGCCCGCCCACCGCCAGCACAATCAAGATCAACACGATCATCAGCGTGTTGCTGGTTTCTACTTTTTCGTGGGTGAATGCCATGACGAATATCTTTCAGATTTGATTCACGCTTGTTTCAGGCATGGGCCAAGCCAGCGGGGCCGCTGGGGATGGTTGCATTGACGGGCTTGCCTGCCCAAGCCGTGCGGGCCACGTTCCAGGCCATGACCAGCATGCCGCTCAAATAAAGCACACCGCCAAAAAACCGCACCACATAGAAAGGAAACGTCGCCTTCACGCTTTCCACAAAGGTGTAAGTCAAAGAGCCATCCGGATTGATGGCGCGCCACATCAGGCCCTGCATCACCCCTGCGATCCACATGGCGGCGATGTACAGCACGATGCCGATGGTGGCAATCCAGAAGTGCAGCTCGATCGCCTTGACGCTGTGCATTTTTGTCTGCCCAAACAGGCGCGGCACCAGGTAATACAAAGCTCCCATGGAGATGAATCCCACCCAGCCCAGCGTGCCACCGTGCACGTGGGCAATGTTCCAGTCGGTGTAGTGCGACAGCGCGTTGACGGTTTTGATCGACAGCATCGGCCCTTCAAAGGTGGCAATGCCGTAAAACGACA
>JAYVNK010000064.1:0-6827 GCA_043758475.1 Comamonadaceae bacterium
GCAAGCCCTGGCAGCCGATCCGGCTGCCAGGGCTTTTTCTAGTTCTCCGTCCCATTTTCTTTCGGTCAGAGCGTCCCGCTTCGCACCCGCGCCACGGCCTCAGGCAAATCGCGCCAAGCCGCTTTGCCCGGTGCATAGCGCTGGCGCATGTAAATAGCAAGCTCCGTGATTTGCGCATCGGACAGGCTGTATTTGAAGGCGGGCATGAAGCCGATGTCTTTGCCTGCGGGCTCCTGAATGCCGTGCAGAATGATTTGCAGCAGATTGTCTGGCTGGTCGCTGTGCAGGTTGGTGTTCAGGGCCAGTGGCGTGTTGACGCCCAGCAGGCGGGGGCCATCGCCATCGTGGTGACAGGCCCCGCACGCGCCGTTGAACAGGCGCTGGGCCGGGCCGGGCAGGGTGATGCGGGACTGCGTTGCTGGTGTTGCCGCTTGTTGCACAACGGCTTGCGCGAAAGCCTGGGCTGCGGTGTCTGTCTTGGGCTGAAACGAAGCCAGGTAGGTCGCCATGGCGCGGATGTCTTCGTCTGGCAACGCCGCCAACTCCCGCACCACGGGAGCCATAGGGCCTGCCGCAACGCCATGGTGACGGGTGTGGCCGCGGCGCAGGTAGCTGTAGAGTTCGTCAAAGCTCCATGGCACGGGCGCACTAGAGAGTGCCGTGAGCGCGGGGGCTTCCCAGCCGTCCACCATTGCTCCTGCCAAATACGCCGTGCCGCCTTGCTCCGCCCCCAACGCGTTGCGCGGCGTGTGGCAGGCCCCGCAGTGGCCCAGGCCGTTGACCAGGTAGTTGCCACGGTTCCACTCGGGTGACTGGCTGGCCTCAGGTTTGGACAGGCTGGCGTCATGAAACAGCGCGTTCCAGCCGGCCATCAAGGGGCGAATGTTGAAGGGGAAGCGCATCTGCGCGGGCGGCGTGACCGCTTTCACAGCAGGCTGCGCCATCAGGTACGCGTAGAGCGCGGTGAGGTCATCGTCAGAAGTCTTGGCGAATGCGGTGTATGGGAAGGCGGGGTAGAGGTAGTGGCCGTCGCGCGAGATGCCTTCGCGCATCGCGCGCTGGAAAGCGGCCAGCGTCCAGCGGCCGATGCCCGTCTCGACATCGGGTGTGAGGTTGGTGCCATAAACCGTGCCAAACGGTGTATGCATGGCGAGCCCGCCCGCGTTGGGCGCGCCGCCTGCCAGCGTGTGACAACCTGCGCAGTTGCCCAACGCGGCCAACTGGCGGCCGCGCTCCAGCGTGGAAGCGGTGTACATGGAGGGGCTGGTTGATGCTGCCGAAGCGCTGGGTGCGATGGCCGCGCGGTCACCGAGCAGCGCGGCAAACAGGCCCACCAGGCCGGCCGCCAGCGCGACTGCACTGGCCACGAGCGAGCGGCGTTTGGGCCACGGGAAGTTGCCCAGTTCAGCGGCTGCAAGGGGTCGGGCTGCAGCCCCCGTCTGATCTACCGCCCGCGCTTGGCCAGAACTGCCAAAATCTCCATTTGCTATTATATTAGA
Organism: Comamonadaceae bacterium; assembly: GCA_043758475.1. Classification (GTDB taxonomy): domain Bacteria; phylum Pseudomonadota; class Gammaproteobacteria; order Burkholderiales; family Burkholderiaceae_C; genus JANYCG01. The sequence continues at coordinate 1,500 of JAYVNK010000064.1, forward strand.
AGCTACTTGTGCACTATGGACGGGGGCTAGAGGCTTATTTAATGCCTCTCGGACGACTTCTGGCGTAAATGGCGGCTTCCTGAAGCGCACACCCGTCGCATCAAAGATGGCGTTGGCAATGGCCGCCGTGCCAGGGACCGACGACGACTCGCCTGCCCCCAGCGCGGGCTCGCCGGGGCGGGGCATGTGCACCACCTCGATCACTGGCACTTGCGAGAAGCTCAGGATCGGGTAACTGCCCCATTCCTGGCTGGCAACAGTGTTGCCGCCAGGCGCGTCGGGAGTCGCTGGCGTAGCAGGATTAAAGGCCACGCGCTCCAGCAGCGCGCGGCTGGTGGTTTGCAGCACGTTGCCATGCACCTGGTGATCGACGCCCGCCGGGTTCACCATGAGGCCCGCGTCATGCCCCACCACCACGCGGCGCAGATGCACTTCGCCGGTGTTTCGATTCACCTCCACATCGGCCACCCAGGCCGCCCACGCCGCGCCAAAGCCTGGCCATTTGCTGTGGATGTAGCGGGCGTAAGCAAAGCCCTGGCCGCGCAGGATGTTGCCTGGATCTGCCTGGCCAGCTTGCTGTTGCGGCCCCGTGTGTGGCAACCAGCCCGCCTTCTGCGCGGTGGCGCGGATCAACTCGGCAGCTCGCGGATCACTTTGCTGGTTCAAGTTGCGCAGCCGGTAATCCACCGGGTCCACACCGGCTGCCGTGGCCAGCTCGTCAATGTAAGACTCATGCGCAAACGAATTGGGCAGGGCGGAGACACCTCGCAACCAGCTCGCTCGCACGATGGGTGCCATGTCTTTCACGCTGACGCGCAGGTTGGCAAAGTCATACGGCGGGCGGGCGGTGCGATCGCCCATCTCAAACGCCTGCGCCACGGGCTCGATGGTGCGGGTGAGCAGCAGCGCCAGCGTGGGCGCGCCGTTGGACGGGTAGGAGGTGGTGAAGTCGTACGCAGCCACCGTGCCATCGGCGTTCAGGCCGCCCTGCACGTCCATCAGTTGCGCCGCGCCTTTGGGCTCCCACAGGTGTTCCTGCTCGCGCGTGAGCTGCACCCGCACGGGCGCACCCACCGCACGCGACAGGAGAGCCGCGTCTGCCGCCACATCATCCGCGCCATTGCGGCCATAGCAGCCTGCCGCCTCCATGCGAATGACGTTGATGGCCACGTCAGGCAGACCTAGAAGGCGCGACAGGTCAAGGCGCAGGACGTGCGGGTTTTGTGTGCCGGCCCAGACGGTGACCTGGGTAGTTTCTGGTGCGCAATCGCCGCCCTGCCCGGCCCGCCAATCCGCCACTGCGCACGACGGGCCAATGGACGCATGCATCTGGTACGGCCAGACATAAGTGCGCGGCATGCCGCGGCCAGAAGCCTGCGCCAGGGCGATGGCAGCATCGACATCGCCTTCATCAACCAGCTTGCGCGTGATGGACGGATTGTTGCGAAGCGCTTGCTGCACGTCACTCACATCGGGCATGCCGGGCCAGGCCTTCCATTGCACGAGCAGCTCGCGCAGGGCCTGCTCGGCCTGCTCTTCGCGCTCAGCCACGATGCCAACAAAATCGCGGATCACCACCACGGCGCGGATGCCAGGGATGTGTGCGATGGACGACTCGTCCACCCCTTGCAGCGTGTTGCCAATGAAGTCGCCATGGTCGGCCCCCGCATACGGCGGGCGCACTACGCGGCCATGCAGCATGCCGGACACGCGCATGTCGTGAACGAACACGAGGGCACCCGTCAGCTTGTCGTGAAGATCAACGCGCGGTACCGACTGGCCGACGACGCGGTAATCCTGCGCGGCCTTGGCGGGGGTTTGCATGTCCAACATCAATTGCACATGCTGGCCTGCCAAAACTTCGAAATTAGCCGCGCCAAACGATTCCTCCTCTGATGAGGCTTGGGCCAGCAGCCAAGCGCGGGCCTGGGCGGCGGCCCGGCGAAGTGGATCGGCGTGAATCTGCAGTGATGCGCTGGCAATCGTCGCACCCTGGTTGGGCGCGCGTGCGGTATCGCCCAGCACCATGTTGATGCTGGCCATCGGCACATCAAGCTCTTCGGCCACGATTTGCGCGAGCGCCGTGCGCAGGCCCGTACCCAAGTCCACATGGCCGTGCAAGGCGGTGACGCTACCGTCGTTCCACACGGCAATCAGCACCTCCACGCCTTCAGCCGGATTGGCGGGAACGGCAGCGGGCTGGCCCGGCAACACGGCGTTGGTGAACGCGGGCTCGCGCACTACCAGCAGCACGCCTGTCGCCGCATGAAAGTCTGCGCGCGACAAGGCGCTGTCAGCGCGGCGGCTCACGATGGGGATGCCGCTTTGGGCCATCCCACCACGCTGGCTGCACCCACTTGTGCATCAGCGCGGCCTGAGCCGGTGTCTGGCGTTCCGACCTGTGCCATCAACACGGCGGCGAGCTTCACCGCCTGCATGATTTCCACATGCGTGCCACAGCGGCACAGGTTATGCGAGAGCTGCTGGCGAATGTGCTCGTCTGTCGGCGCGGGGTTGTGCCGCAACATGGACACTGTCATCATCACCATGCCGCTTAAGCAGTAGCCACACTGCGCGGCTTGGGTTTCCAGGAAGGCTTGCTGCACTGGGTGTAGCACCCCGTTGCCAGCGCTTTGCCGCTGGTCCCATTGCGTCAGGCCCTCCATCGTCGTGACCCGCCGTCCCGCCACGCCCCGCACCGGAATCACGCAGGCCCGCGCCGCCACACCATCCACCAGCACGGTGCAGGACCCGCATTCGCCCAAGCCGCAGCCGTATTTGGGGCTGTTGAGACGCAGATCGTTGCGCAGCACATGCAGCAGCGTTGCATCGCCTGGTGCGGGCAGGGGACAGCGCTGGCCGTTGACTTCGAAGTGCACTTCCAGTGCCGTATTACGGATCAATCCAGATCAAACCACATCGACTTGTATCAACCCACGTCAGCCGACTGAATCCGCTTGACACCCTTGGCCGCCATTTGCTTCCAGGCAGCGGCCAGCGAGCCATTGAGGTCGATGGCGCGGGTGGCGTCTTCAATCACATAGACCTCAAAGCCGAGCTTGCGGGCGTCGATGGCGGTCCAGGCGACGCAGAAATCCGTCGCCAGGCCTGTAACAAACACGGTCTTGATGCCGCGCTGCTTGAGGTAACCTGCCAGCCCGGTGGCAGTCTTGTGGTTGGCTTCCTCAAAGGCCGAGTAACTGTCCATGTCTTTGTGAAAGCCCTTGCGGATGATGAGCTGCGCGGTTGGCAGTTTCAGGTCTTTGTGCAGGCCTGCGTCGTCGGTGCCCTGCACGCAATGGTCGGGCCACAGCACCTGGTTGCCGTACGATAGTTTGGTGGTTTCAAACGGTTTTTTGCCGGGGTAGCTGGTGGCAAACGACGCATGGCCTGGTGTGTGCCAGTCTTGCGTGACAACGATGTTCTCAAATGCGCTGGCCAATTTGTTGATGATGGGCACCACCTCGGCCCCTTTCTTCACGGGCAGCGTGCCGCCGTCAATGAAGCAGTTTTGTACATCCACCACGATCAGCGCGGCTGACCCGGCAGGCTTGATTTTTCCGGCGGCCCAGGCGCTGCCGCCAAGTCCTGCACCCAAGCCAAGCGCGCCCAGCGCGGCTGCAGCGGTGGATTTCAGGACGGTTCTACGGGACGAATGATTCATGGCAAAGCTCCTTAAAAATGAAATAGACCGGACACACACTCAAACCCAAAAACTAACCCAAAAACTAACCCGAAATCTACCCGTAGCTGACGCAATTGGAAAGACTCAAAAGGCGGTGCAGACGGCCTGCCCCCTGGCGCTACAGGCTCAAATAAGCCCTTCGCACCTCTTCATTGCCCGCCAATTCCTGCATCGAGCCGACAAAGCGCATCTGCCCCTTTTCCAGCACATAAGCGCGGTCCGACACCAATTCAGCAAAGTGCATATTCTGCTCAGACAGCAAGATGCTCACGCCCTGCGTCTTGAGTGCGAGAATCATCGCCGCCATCTGCTCAACAATCAAGGGGGCCACGCCTTCTGAGGGCTCATCCAGCAGCACCAGGTACGGGTTGCCCATCAGGGTGCGTGCCACCGTCAGCATTTGCTGCTCGCCACCACTCATGCGCCCGCCCAGGCGCAGCGGCATTTCACCCAAGTTGGGGAACAGCTTGAACAAACGCTCAGGCGTCCACAGCGGGGCCGCGCTGCCATCGGCCCAGCGGCGCGGCGGTTGCTGGCCTACGAGCAGGTTTTCCATCACCGTCAGGTCGGTGAAAATGCGGCGGTCTTCGGGCACGTAGCCCAGGCCCATGCGCGCCACATGGTGCGGCTCGCTATTGGAGATGTCCCGGCCCATGAAGCTGACACTGCCCCGGCGCCGGGCCAGCATGCCAATCAGCGCCTTGAGAGCGGTGGATTTACCCGCGCCGTTGCGGCCCATCAAGGCGACCACTTCACCGCGCTGCACGGTCAAGTCAACGTCGTACAGAATTTGCGCAGCGCCGTACCAGGCGCACAGGCCTTTGGCTTCCAGCAGCGGTTGTCCCATGTCGCTCGTCATGCTGCAACCTCAGCGTTAACTTGAGAATTCCCTCTGGACCTCTCAAACGTCTTGCCCGTGCCAAAGTAAACCTCCTGCACCTTCGGATGGTCCCGTATCTCCTGCGGCTTGCCCTGGGCAATCAAGCGGCCACGCGCCAGCACAATGATGCGGTCGGCATAGGCAAACACCACGTCCATGCTGTGTTCGGTGAACAACACCGACATGCCTCGCTCCACCACCAGTTGTTTGGTCAATGCCATCAACTCATTGCGCTCTTTGGGGGCCATGCCGGCCGTGGGCTCGTCCATCAGCAGCAGCTTCGGGCTGTTGGCCATCGCCATCGCCAGTTCGACGCGCTTCACGTCGCCATACGCCAGCACATTGCAGGGCCGGTCTGCCTGTGCCAGCATCCCCACTTGCGCCAGCAGGCCCAGCGCCTCATCGCGCTTGTACGCCGCAGCGCGCTGCCACATCGCAAATAATTTTCCAGCCTGCGACAGCAGGGCCATTTGCACGTTTTCCACCACGGTGAGAGACGCGAATGTCTCGGCAATCTGAAACGTACGCCCCACGCCCATGCGCCAGATGTCGCGCGGGTTGCGGCCTACCAGCTCCTGCCCGCCTAGCTGAATCGAGCCTGCGTCAGCCTTGAGCTGCCCATTGACCATGTTGAATGTGGTGGACTTGCCTGCGCCGTTCGGGCCAATCAGGGCGAGCAGTTCTCCCGCAGACAGGTCAAACGAAATGCCATCGACCGCCTTCACGCCGCCAAAGGCTTTGCCCAGGCCGGAGACTTTCAACA
>JAYVNK010000065.1:0-6770 GCA_043758475.1 Comamonadaceae bacterium
CCGCAGTGTCGCAAGGCCAGCACGAGTTCGCCGATGGCATGTTCTTTGGCGGCACTACGGCCACCTGGAGCAATACCACGCTGCGCCAGGTGCTGCAAACGTACGGCCGCAAGGCCAAGCGGCTGGCCTGGATGGACCTGCACACGGGCCTTGGGCCCAGCGGGCTGGGTGAGCGCATCTTTGCCTGCAGGGACGATGCGGCGGCAGTAGCGCGGGCTCGCAAGTGGTGGGGCGGCGAAATTGGCAATGACGGCAAGGCTGCCACGCCCGTCACGTCGATTTACGACGGCAGCTCCAGCTCGGCCCTGCTGACCGGCCTGATGTGGATGGCGGCCTACCAGGAATGCCCGCAGGCCCAGTACACCGGCATTGCCATGGAATACGGCACGGTGCCCTGGACCGACGTGACCACTGCCCTGCGCGGCGAGCATTGGCTCAACGTGCATCCCGAGGCACCGCCAGAGCAGGCAAAGCAGATCAAACAGGCGATGATGGACGCCTTTTACACCGACACCGACGCCTGGAAAGGCCAGATCATCAGCCAGGCGCGCCAGTCGATGTTTCAGGCGGTGGATGGGTTATTTGAGAGTAAAAATTGGCTATAGCCCCTGTCCTGTATAGATAGTTTGCTATTAAGGAAGTAGTATTTATCAAACCTGACGCACCCGCGCCCGCGCGCTGGCAATCTCCAGCAGGCCATCAAATATCAGACTGTCCACCAACTCAAACGGTGTGCTCATGCTGGGGGCCATCTTCCAGCCGGCGCCGCCGGTCATGATGCATTTGGGCTCTGCGGCGCAATGCTGGCGCACGTGCTGCACCATGCGCTCCACGGCGCCGGCAATGGCGTAGGTGCCGCCGCTGGTCAGGGCGTCGCTGGTGTTGGTGGGGAATTCGCGCACCTCGCCGGTGGGCACATGCAGGCCTGCCGTGCCGGACTCCAGCGCGCGCAGCATGATGCCGTGGCCGGGCAGGATCAGCCCGCCCAAAAAGCGCCCGCCAGCGTCCACCGCCTCAACGGTAACCGCTGTGCCGACCATCACCACCACCATGGGCCGGGGCGCGCCTTGCGCCAGCATGCGGTGGTGCGCGCCGATCATGGCGATCCAGCGGTCAGCACCCAGGCGCGTGGGGAAGTCGTAGCCGTTAGCAAGGCCAGCCTCGGCCTCGCTGGCCACCACCCAGTTAGGCGCTATGTCCCAGGCGGACATTTGCTCCATCTGCTCCTGCACCCGGCGTTTGACGCCTTCACCCGCCACCACGCAGCCCAGCATGCTGGAAGGTGGGGCCAGGTCGCCCCACGGGCCATCGGCGAGCCGGTCGATGTTTTCCAGAAATTCGGCGCCGTGGGCCAGCAGGGTGGCACCGGGGTGAGCGGCGTCATAAGCGGCCCATTTGAGCCGCGTATTGCCAATGTCCAGCGCCAGGAATGTCATGGTAAGGTCTCATTCAGTGCACGTTCACGGCTAAATCGCCATCACGGTGGATTCAGCGCGCTGTCAAATGTAAATCAAACCGCAGTTGAGCTCATGCCCACCCGCAACCGAAACGCAAAATCAGCCCACCATGACCCAAAAACCCGCTGCGTCAACGTCAATCACTGATCTGGATGCGCACGCGCTTTCGCAAGCGATCCACGCCAGACAATTCTCCTGCCGCGAAGTGATGCAGGCCTATCTGCAACGCATTGCAAATGTCAACCCCCAAGTCAACGCCCTCATCAACCTGCAAGATGGCGATGATTTGCTGCGCCAGGCCGATGTGCGCGATGCGCAACTGGCGCGCGGCGAGTCCATGGGCTGGATGCACGGCATGCCGCAGGCGATCAAGGATTCATCCAACACAGCGGGCATTCCCACAGTGATGGGTTCGCCACTGATGCGCAACTTTGTGCCGTCAGAAGATGGCCTGATGGCGCAGCGCATGAAGGCGGCGGGCTGCATCGTCATTGGCAAAACCAATGTGCCCGAGTTTGGTTTGGGTTCGCACAGTTTCAACGAGGTATTTGGCGTCACCCGCAACCCCTATGACCTGTCGCGCACGGCTGGTGGCAGCAGCGGTGGTGCTGCCGTGGCGCTGGCCACCCGCATGCTGCCGGTGGCGGATGGCTCTGACTCCATGGGCAGCCTGCGCAACCCGGCTGCCTGGAACAACGTGTTTGGATTCAGGCCCAGCCAGGGCCGGGTGCCGATGTGGCCGGTAGCAGACGCCTTCATCGCCCAACTCGCCACGGAAGGGCCGATGGGGCGCACCGTGCAGGACGTGGCGCTGCTTTTGGGCACGCAGGCCGGGTACAGCTCAAAAGCTCCTCTTTCAATAGCTACTTATACAGACTGGACTAGGGCGACAGGCCAATTTGATTACCAAAATGCAAGAATTGGCTGGCTCGGCGACCTGTCGGGCTATTTGGCCATGGAGCCTGGCATTCTGGACGTGTGCGAGCAGGGTTTGCGCCGCTTTGAAAGCTTGGGTTGCAACGTGGAGCCCATCGCGCTGGGCACCGCGCCAGAGCCGGTCTGGCAGGCCTGGCTGGTGTGGCGGCGGGCGCTGGTGGCGGCCCGTATTGCACCGTTTTTGATTAACCCGAAGAACCGCGCGCGCATCAAGCCCGAGGCGCTGTGGGAGCATGACCAGGCCGCCAGCCTGACCGGCAACCAGTTGATGGACGCCAGCGCGCAACGCACCGCGTTTTATCAACATCTGCTCAAATTGTTCGAGCGCCATGACTTTCTCGCGCTGCCTACCGCCCAGGTCTGGCCGTTTGATGCCGCCCTGCGCTGGCCACAGCACATCAACGGCATTGAGATGGACACCTACCACCGCTGGATGGAGGTGCTGATTTACGCCACCTTTGCCGGCCTGCCGTGCATCAGCATCCCGGTCGGCTTTGATGCGCGCGGCCTGCCCATGGGCATGCAGATCATCGGCAAGCCTCAGGCAGATCTGGAGGTTCTGCAGTTAGCACACGCTTACGAGCAGGTGGCGCAGGACGTGCTGGGGCGAAGGCCACCCGCGCCGTAACACCCCCGCTACAGAACCCGCGCTTTAGCGTTGTAGTTTTCCCCGCCTGTGGTCAGGTCTGCTCTGGCCTTGTCATGTTTTGCCTGGCGCTTCAGCCCTGCCGCCAAGGCAGGCTTAAGTGCCGCCAGCCACCCGTAACGCCACGGTGCCCGTTCGCGTCGGGGTCGCCCTCAAAGCCTTGCAGAATGTTGTAGGCCTCAAAACCGAGCTCCGTGGCACGCTTGGCGGCGGCAATCGAGCGAATGCCACTGCGGCACAGCATCAGCACTTTTTTGCGCTCGGGCGGGGCGGCCTGCATGATGGCCTTCAGTGTGTCGTCAAACGCAGGGTTCAACGCCATGCCCGGCCACAGTTTCCAGGCGGCGGGCACGGCGCCGGGCACAAAGCCGACCCAGTCGCGCTCGGCGTCGGTGCGCACATCGACCAGCACAGCTTTGCCTGCCTGCCACCACTGGCAGGCCAGGTGCGGTGGGATGTCGCCTGCGTAGCCTGCGGCGGCTGTGATGCCGGGCAGCGGGCCGGCAGGTGATGGGGGAGCGGGTGGGGGTGGTGTGTCCATGGTGGTGTCTCATTTTGCAAAGATGTTGGCCCGCGTCGGTGAAAACCCTCTTGGCCTCGCGGCGTAAACAGGAAACGATGCCAGGGTATCGCACAACCACAACCACAACCATAACCACAACCGGAGACAAAGCATGACTGACCTTAAAACCCCCCGCCGCCGCAGCCTGATCAAGGGCGCGGCCCTTGCCGCCGGTGCCCTGTCGGCCCCCATGGTGGCCACCGCACAGACCACCACTGCTTTGCGCTTCCAGAGCACTTGGCCAGCCAAGGACCTCTTTCATGAGTTTGCTAACGACTTTGCCAAAAAAGTCAATGACATGGCCAGCGGCAAGCTCAAGATTGAAGTGCTGCCGTCGGGTTCCGTGGTGCCCGCGTTCCAGCTACTGGATGCCGTCAACAAAGGCACGCTGGACGGCGGCCACGGCGCGCTGGCTTACCACTATGGCAAAAACACCGCGCTGGCGCTGTGGGGTTCCGGCCCGGCGTTCGGCATGGACGCGAACATGGTCCTGTCGTGGCACCAATACGGCGGTGGCAAGGCCCTGCTGGAAGAAATCTACAAATCGCTCAACATTGACGTTATATCCTACGTGTATGGCCCCATGCCCACGCAGCCACTGGGCTGGTTCAAGAAGCCGATTGCCAAAGTCAGCGATCTCAAGGGGCTGAAGTACCGCACCGTCGGCCTGGCGGTTGACATCTTCACCGACATGGGCGCAGCCGTGAACCCACTGCCCGGCGGCGAAATTGTGCCCGCGCTGGACCGCGGCCTGATCGACGCGGCCGAGTACAACAACGCCACATCAGATCGAATTTTAGGTTTCCCGGATGTGGTGAAAAACTGCATGCTGCAGAGCTTCCATCAGTCGGGCGAGCAGTTTGAGATTCTTTTCAATAAGCCCAAGCTGTCGGCTCTGCCAGCTGAGCTCAAATCCATCATCGACTACGCCGTGCAAGCCAGTTCGGCCGAGATGAGCTGGAAGATCATCGACCGCAACGCCAAAGACTACGACGAGATGAAAAAGCAGGGCATCAAGTTTTACAAAACTCCAGATGCCATTTTGCAGGCGCAATTGGCGGCGTGGGACCGGGTGATCGAGAAGAAGTCCGGGGAAAATCCGATGGTCAAGAAGGTGTTCGAATCCCAACGCGCCTTCGCCGAAAAAGCGGGCCGCTGGCAGAACGATTACATGGTCGACTTTAAAATGGCCTACAACCACTACTTCAACAAGAAAAAAGCTTGACCCTTCGCATCGGTCGCCTTGCCATGGCGATCAGGTGATGTTGTATTGGCAACGCCGTCTCAATGGCGTTGCCCCGAAGCGTCGGTTTGGTCCATTGGCTGGTCTGGCGCGGACTTTCCGGTCGGTGTTGCCGGGCCGTCGCCGCACTACATAAAAATCAATGACAGTTCAACAGTTTTTACATGCGGCCGACCACTTCAGCAGTTGGGTTGGCAAGGCGGCAGCGTGGCTTATCGTGGTGCTCATGCTGCTGGTGTGCGGCGAGGTTTTCAAGCGCTATGCGCTCAACGCGCCCACCTCCTGGATGTACGACGCCAACAACATGCTGTATGGCACGCTTTTCATGCTGGGGGGTGCCTACACGCTGGCGCATGACGGCCATGTGCGCGGCGATTTTCTCTACGGCAGTTTCAAGCCGCGCACCCAGGCCATGATCGATCTGGTGCTGTATTTCGCGTTCTTCATTCCCGGCATCGTGGCCCTGACTTGGGCCGGCTGGAGCTACTTTCAGGATTCACTGGCCATCCGCGAGCAGACTTTCAACGCCGAACCCCTGCCGCTGTACCCATTCAAGTTCGTCATTCCGCTGGCGGGCGCGATTGTGCTCATGCAAGGTGTAGCCGAAATCGTGCGGTGCATCGTCTGCCTCAAGACCGGGCGATGGACGCCCCGGCTCAAGGACGCCGAAGAAGCCGACGTGGTGGCCCAGCAGCTCAGTGGCAGCGAGTTTGTGGACGCCGAGTCCAAGGCGCTGGCTATCGAGAAATCCATAGGCATGAAGGGCTGACCATGAGCAACGCTGCACTTGGAATGACCATGCTGGGTCTTATCGTGGTGGTGATCATGATGGGCTTCCCGACCGCCTTTACCCTGATGGGCCTGGGCATGCTGTTTGGCTACATTGCCTTTTACAACCCGGCTGCCGGGTTTCTGGACAACCGGGTGTTTGACCTGATGGTGCAGCGTGCCTTTGGTGCCATGACCAATGAGACGCTGCTGTCCATCCCTCTCTTCGTGCTGATGGGTTACGTCATGGAACGTGGTGCGCTGGTGGACAAAATGTTCCACAGCGTGCAGCTTGCTTTTCGCAGCGTGCCGGGCTCGCTGGCGGTCACCACGCTGATCATCTGCACCTTTTGGGGCATTGCCAGCGGACTGGTGGGCGCGGTGGTGGTGCTGATGGGCGTGATCGCCATGCGGCCCATGCTCAATGCGGGCTATGACACACGGCTGGCTGCGGGCGTCATCACCGCTGGCGGTACGCTGGGCATTTTGATACCGCCTTCCGTGATGATCATTGTTTACGCGGCGGTGGCGGGCCAGTCGGTCGTCAAGCTGTACGCTGCGGCGATGTTCCCAGGTTTTTTTCTGGCTTTCCTGTACCTGGTCTACATCATTGGCTGGGTGCTGATCAACCCGAAGATTGCGCCCAAACTGCCGCCTGACCAACTCAGGGCACCTATTCCGCCGTGGCTAGCCCACTTGTCGGCAAGTTATTCCAGACGCACTCTGGCGGCCTTGGGCGGCGCGCTGGTCTCGCCCGCCAAAGCGTTACAGGCAGTGGGCGATGGCGCGCGGGTCACCTGGATGCACTTGCTGCGCAGTTTTGGCATGGCGCTGGTGCCCGCGCTTCTGGCGCTGGGCACTTTAGGCGCAACCTGGTGGTACATCGTTATCCACTCGCAGGAGGAAAACAATGCCGCCATTGCGGCGCAGGCAGCGCCGTCACCGCAAGCCACTGCTAACGTTTCCAAAGTTGCCAACGCGGGCACAGGCAACGCATTGCAGGAGCCGCCAGCCGACGCGGGTCTTAAAGAGCCGGCTCCATCAGATACCGGTGTTAAAGAGCCGCCCAGCGATGGCAGCCTGCAGGCACCGCCGAGCTCATCGGAAGCCTCGGAGCCGCCCGGTGCCGAAAAAGCAGAAAAATCTGAAAAATCAGGC
>JAYVNK010000066.1:0-6770 GCA_043758475.1 Comamonadaceae bacterium
GTTATGTGGCCAGCGACACCTACACCGGCAGTACTGGCAATACCGGCAGCATTTCGCTTCTTGCCACCGACACCATCGCCCTGTCAGAAGTCGGCCGGGTCTACGCCAGCACGGCTGCTTCAGGGGGCGCAAGTGGCATCAAGCTTGCTGCCGGAAACATAACGCTGAAGTCAAGGGCTTCAGTTGCCAGCATTGCGCTGGAGGGTACGGCCAACGCTGGCAACGTGGAAATCACTGCCGGTAAAACATTGCTGCTGGAGGACGCCAGTCTTTTTTCGATCTCGAATTCAACCGGCAATGCGGGCGGGATATTGGCCACGGCCGCTGACATCACGATGGACACCAACAGCATCATTGCGAGCACCGCCGCACGTGGTTCGGGCAACGCCGGCTCCGTGCTGGTACAGGCCAGCGGCACCCTGTCTATGCGCAACGGCAGCCTTATTGACTCCAGCACTAAAACAGCGGGCCAGGCGGGATCGGTCAACGTGTCGGCAAGCGATATTCAGCTTGACAACGGCAGCATCATCTCCAGCATCGCGTCCGAAGGCGCGGGCAATGCCGGCCGGATCGACGTGGTCAGCGTCAACTCGCTCACGCTGGCAAACGACGCTGCGATCACCTCAAACACATTCACACGTGGCGATGCAGGTTCGGTCCGGGTTGCCGCGCGTGACGTTAGCATTGAAAGTGGCGGCCACGTCACCACGTCCACAGTAGGCGATTCCTCCAGTACCGGCGTCGGCGGCAACGCAGGCAGCATCAACGTGGTTGCCACCGGCACGCTGTCCATCACTAACGGTTTCCTGTCCTCCAGTAGCTTCACCGCCGGGCGGGGCGGTACCATCGACGTGCAGGCCGGGACGTTGCTTTTGCGCGGTGCGGACAGCACGATCAGAGCCGTGGCTGCGGCCGAATCAGCAGGCCAGACAGGTACGATCACACTGCGGGCTGCGGAATTGATTTCGCTGACCGACCAAGCCTTTGTCAGCATTTCAAATCTAGCCCGGTCGGCCCCTCCAAGCGGACTCATCCCCGGCAAGTTGTCGCTGTCCGCACCCAACGTTTATGTGCTGGGAGACGCTTTTGTTTCGGCTGGTGCGTTTGGCTCGGGTGCGGCGAGCAACATTGACATTGGTTTCACCCACCAATTGTTGCTCTCCAACGGTGCCATTTCCACCCGGTCTGATTTGGGTGACGGCGGCAACATCACCATCCAGGGCGGCAAGCTGGTGGCCGCCAACAAATCGCAGATCACAACGTCTGTCTTGGGCGCTGGCGGTAACGGCGGTGATATCCGCATTACCGCCGATGCGCTGGCGCTGAGTTCGGGCTTTATTCAAGCCAACACGTTTGCGAGCCAGGCGTCTGGCGGGTTGGTCAGCCTTAACCTGCAGACCCTTATCGCCAACGGCAACACTTTGTTTGTGGGTGGGCAAACGCCCTACCGATACTCACCCAATGTGTTCGGCTTCAACGTGATTCAGGCGGCCGCTCCCACGGGGGTCAGCGGGAATATCCAGATTGCCACTCCGGTGCTGGACCTGTCCGGCACGCTTGGCCGTCTGGGGGCACCGCCCGTGGATGCGGTCAGTCTTGGGCGCAGTCCCTGCGAGTCCACGGGCGGCAGTTCATTGGCGTTGGTGGGTCACGGCAGCCTGCCGTCGTCTTATCGCGGCCTAATGGGCAATGCTACAGCCCTGCCAGTGCGACCCTCCCAGCGGGTGCCGGGCGCGTTGCTGGAGCAAAAGGCACATATTGCGCAGATTGCGTTGTTTGCAGACAGCTGTCAATGAAAAGGTGTCAGTGAAAAAATGCCAATGAAACGCGCCCGCCGCCGATGGCAGTCCCCTGCGCGGGGTCTTGCGGTTGTCACGCTGGTGGGCATTTTTCTGGTGCCAGCCTCGGCGCACGCACAAACCCCCTTTTTGCTGCCGCCGATAAGGCTTGACGCCCCGGCGGATTCGGCCACCTTCACGCTTCGAAGCCTCAACTTCATCGGCAACACCGTATTGTCAAGCGCCCAGTTGCGGGCTGCTTCGGAGCCCTATTTGGCCCGGCCGGTAACAGCCGATGGGCTGGAAGACTTACGGCAAAAGCTCACGCGCATCTACACTGAGCGCGGATATGTCAACTCTGGTGTGGTCTGGCAGGGTGATGCGTCGAGTGGCGTGCTCACGGCCAAGGTCGTGGAAGGACGCTTGGCAACCATTCGTCTGCAGGGTTTAAACGCTCCAAACAGCCCCCATTGGCTCGATGAGCGTTACCTCACACGCCGTCTTGCCCATGCGAACGATGGCCCGTTCAACCTGGAGGTGCTGCGCGAGCGCTTCCAGTTGGCCTTGGGCGACCCGCTGATTGAACGCATGAATGCCCGCCTGATGCCTGGCGAGCAGGTGGGTGAGGCCATTCTGGATGTGGACGTGGTGCTGGCGCGGCCCTGGCAGTTTTCGGTGTTTGCCAACAACTACCGCGCGCCTTCCATTGGTGCCAACGCCGTGGGCGCAAGCGCCAGTTTTCGCAACCTCACGGGGTACGGCGATTTGCTGGAGGCCAGCTACCAGAATGCGCCGGGGTCAGCAGCGCGGGGGCGCGCCTCGCTTTCGTGGAACATGCCGCTGGGGTTTGCGGGCACACGGTTTTCGCTCGCACTGGAGCATGGCGACTCGGCTGTGGTGGAGCAGCCCGCCGCTGCGCTGGAGATCAACGGCCAGCTTAGCAGTGCTGACGTGGGCTTGAGCCAGACCCTGCTGGAGTCGCTGGTGCACAAGCTGTCGGTGGGCGTCAACCGCGTGGGGCGCACCAACCGAACGCTGCTGATGGGGTTTCCGTTTTCGTTCACGCCCAACGAGCCCGAGGGTGTGACGCGAGAGCACCTGTGGCGTGTGTGGCAAGACTATAGCTACCGCACCCCCACACAGGTGGTGGCGCTGCGCTCCACATTCAGCGCGGGCCGCAACAACCTGGTTGACGTGCCGGGCCTGCCGCCCACTGACAGCCCGGCCAAGTCGTTCCACTTGTGGACGGGCCAGGCGCAGTGGGGCCGCCAGATGATGGACAACGGCGCCCAGTTAGTGCTTCGCGGCACGCTGCAGCACACGTCAGACCGGCTGTTGGCACTCGATGGCCTGTCGCTGGGCGGCGTGAATACCGTGCGCGGCTACCGCGAAAACGAACGGGTGCGCGACGGCGGTGCCACGGTCAACCTTGAGTTTGATTACCCGCTGGAGCGCAACGCAACCACCGGCGCGCAGATCAACCTGATCCCGTTTGTGGACTATGGCCGGGCGCGCAACGTGAGTGGCTCCACCAGCACGCTGGCCTCCGCCGGGCTGGCCGCGCGCGTGCAGTGGATGCGCTTCTACGTTGACCTGGCCGTCGCCAAACGCCTGCGCACCAGCGACGCGCCCGCCGCCGGCAGCCCCTCACGCCTGCAGGACGCGGGCATCCACCTGCAGGTGGCTTACCGGTTTTAGGCCCCTCTGTTGCCGTCTGCGCCGCGCTGGCGCGGGCACAATCAACCCCATGCAACTCCCCACCATGGCCGCCTGGGCCTGGATCCCCATCGTGATTGGTGCCGCACTGGCCCAGACCATCCGCAACGCCGCACAGCGCACCCTGACGGCTGAAGTGGGCACCCTGCCCGCCACCCTGGTGCGCTTTTTGTACGGCCTGCCATTTGCCGTGGTGTGGCTGCTGGTGGTCACGCACGCCCTGGGCGATGCGGTGGCCGCCCATCCGTGGCCGCCATTCAGCGCAAGATACTTTGCCTGGGCCAGCGTGGGTGCCATCAGCCAGCTGGCCGCCACCGCGTTGCTGTTGCTGGCCATGAAAGAGCGCAACTTCATTGTGGCGGTGGCCTACTCAAAAACCGAGGTGTTGCAGGTCGCGCTGTTTGCCACGCTGTTTCTGCACGAGCTGCCGGGCTGGCTGACAGCCCTGGCCATGCTCACGGCAACAGCGGGGGTGATGCTGCTGTCCATGCCCAACGCCACCACCAAGACCACTGCGCGGGACGGCGCGGCCCTGGCGGCACCCTGGGTCAATAAAGCGGTCTGGTACGGCGTGGGCTCGGGGGCCTGCTTTGCGCTGGCCAATGTGGGCTTTCGCGGCGCATCGCTCACGCTGCCCGGCTTGTCGCCGTGGTTGATTGGCGCATGGACCGTGGTGTGGGCTCAAACTCTGCAATCGCTGCTGCTGGGCAGCTACCTTGCCGCCCGTGAGCCGGGCTCGCTCGTGTCCATTGCGCGTGCGTGGCGGTTGTCTACGGTGGCGGGCACCATGGGCGCGCTGGCGTCCATCGGCTGGGCCACTGCCACCGCCATGCACAGCGTGGCCGAGATTCGCACGCTGGGCCTGGTGGAAGTGCTGTTCGCCTACCTGGTTTCCCACCGGCTGTTCAAGGAAAAACTGACGCGCAAAGAACTGATTGGCTTGGCCCTGGTGACGGCGGGTTTGGTCGTGGTCTGTGCGCAGTTGTAGGCCAAGAGGCTCCAAGCCATGCGCCGAATCGCCCACCTTGACATGGATGCGTTTTATGCGTCGGTCGAGCTGCTGCGCTACCCACAGCTCAAGGGCCTGCCCGTGGTGATTGGCGGTGGCAGGCGCCCCGCCGACGAAACATTGCGCCAGACCTATGAAGGCCACACCCTGGCCGACATCCCGGTCGATTCATTCCCCCGCTTGGGCCAATACACCGGGCGCGGCGTCATTACCACCGCCACCTACGCGGCGCGCCAGTTTGGCGTGGGCTCGGCGCTGGGGTTGATGAAGGCAGCCAAGCTGTGCCCGCAGGCGATTTTGCTGCCGGTCGATTTTGCTGAATACCGCAAATACTCCCGCCTGTTCAAGGACACCATTCTTGAAATTTCCCCGTTGATGGAAGACCGTGGCGTGGACGAGGTCTACATCGATTTCACCGACGCGCCCGGTGGCCAGCGCGAAGGGGGCCGCGTGCTGGCGCGGCTGATTCAAAAAGCAGTATTTGACTCTACCGGCCTGACTTGCTCGGTCGGCGTCGCACCCAACAAACTGCTGGCAAAAATGGCCAGCGAGTTCAACAAGCCCAACGGCATTTCCATCATTTTTGAAGACGACCTGCAAAGCAAAATATGGCCCTTGGCCTGCCGCAAGATCAACGGCATTGGCCCCAAAGCCGATGAAAAACTCAAATCCCACGGCATTGAAACCATTGGTCAGCTCGCAGCGCGCGACCAGCAATGGCTGATGGACACTTTCGGTAAAAAAACCGGTGCCTGGATGCATGACGCCGCTCACGGCTGCGACGTGCGCCCCGTGGTCACCGAGAGCGAACCGGTCAGCATCAGCAGGGAGACCACGTTCGACCGCGACCTGCACGCCGTGCGCGACAAAGCCGAGCTGGGCGCCGTCTTTACCCGCCTGTGCGAACAGCTGGCCGCTGACCTTCAGCGCAAGGGTTACGTGGGCAAAACGATTGGCATCAAGCTGCGCTATGACAACTTCAAGACCGCGACACGCGACCAGACGCTGGACACGTACACGGCTGATGCCAAAGCCATCCGCCACGCTGCTGGCCAGTGCCTCAAGCGTGTGCCGCTGGAGCGCAGGCTGCGCCTTCTGGGGGTACGAATTGGTTCTCTGGCTGCAGTAAATATTAAACAGCCCGCTACTATTTCAGTAGAGATTCAACAAACATCCGACCTTGGATCCGGCTTATTCTGAATTTTCGTCACACTCGATCCGCGCGGTTGATCTGCGGTGGGGCAAGCTGGACAAGCGCGTCACGCAAAGCCAGAATAGAAAAAAGCCTGGCAGGTTGCCCTACCAGGCCTCATTCGGATACGACCAGATCTTTCGATCAAGTCTTATTGCAGCAACGGCTCTCACCCCGGATAACTACAAGACCCAAAGTTTAACGGAGAAATAAATGGAAAACAAGAAAATTCTCACACCATCACCAGGCCCAATCGTTTACGGACTGGATATAGGCATGGCGTCGGTAGGCTGGGCTGTACTGAGCGAGACGCGAATCGTGGCGCTCGGCGTGCGGGCCTTCGATAAAGCAGAAACCGCGAAAGAAGGTGAATCCCTCAACTTGGCCCGCCGATCCGCCCGCCTGATGCGCCGCAGATTGCGAAGGCGCGCATGGCGATTAACCAAGCTGGCTCGGGTGTTGAAACGCTTCGGATTGATACCCGATGCAGAATATTTTCATAAACAGCCCAACCACACCGATTCCGCGTGGGAATTGCGACGAGATGGCCTGGATCGTTTGCTGACTGCCGAAGAATTTTCGCGGGTGACATACCATCTTTGCAAGCACCGTGGTTTTCATTGGACGAGCCGCGCCGAAGAGAAGAAAGCAACGGGGGACACTGCGGGTGAAGGCGGCAAAGTCAAACAAGGTCTTGCCGCAACCAAAAAATTGTTTGAAACCAAGGGTTATCGCAGTGCCGCTGAAATGGTGTTGGCGGAATTTCCACTGGCGCAGCGCAACAAACACGGCGAATACAGCAAGGCGCTTTCGCGTGTCTTGTTGGCTGATGAACTCAACCTCTTGTTTAAATCGCAGCGAGGTCTGGGCAACCCCTTGTCCAGCGAAGACTTGCAAGCCTTGATCCTGGGTAATGGTGATCGCAAAAGCGGGCTGTTTTGGGCACAAAAACCAGCGCTTTCAGGCAAAGACCTGCTCAAAATGCTGGGTTATTGTACTTTTGAGAAAGCCGAATTTCGGGCACCCAAGGCAAGCTTCACCGCTGAGCGGCATGTCTGGCTGACGCGACTGAACA
>JAYVNK010000067.1:0-6717 GCA_043758475.1 Comamonadaceae bacterium
CTACCTGTTGCTGGCGCTGGCCATCCAGGACGCTGGCACAGAGACCCCCACGCTCATCATCGGCACCATTCCCATCTGGATGATGCTGCTGGGCAAACCGCTGGGTTTGAAGTGGAAGTCGCTGGCACCTGGCATCGTGCTGACAGCCGCCGGGCTGGCACTGATGATGCTGGCGAATTCTCACGTTGACCCCTTGGCTCCCGGCACCGGGGCGACCGTCATCAATTACTGGCGCGGCATCGGCTACGCGGTGGCGGCGATGCTCTGCTGGACGGCGTTTGGGCTGATAAATTCGGCCTGGCTCAAGCGGCACACCGACGTCAACGCGACCGACTGGGCCAACTGGCTGGGGTGCGCGACCGGTTTAGGAGCTCTGGTGCTCTGGTATGCTACGGGTTCAGAGATAAAAGTGATCCTAGCCCTTGATAACAGTGCATATCTAGCTACTATTTGCATAGTAACTGGTGTCGGTTCAGCATGGGCTGCCACGATCCTCTGGAACGTGGCAAGCCAGCGCCTGAGCGCCAGCCTGTGCGGCCAGATGATTGTGAGCGAGACTGTCTTTGCACTGGTTTATTCTTATGGGTGGGACGCCCAGCGGCCGGGCGCGCTGCAGCTGGCGGCCTGCATCCTGTTCATACTCGGCATACTCGCGTCGATCCGGGCGCATCAATGAATTCTGGCTGAAAGGACCTTCATGAAGATCGAAATCCCCGAAAAGAAAAAACTGGTTTACGAGATGGTCATGCCCATCCGCTGGGGCGACATGGACGCCATGAACCACCTCAACAATGCAAGCTATTTCAGGTTTCTGGAGACCTGCCGCATCGACTGGATGTACTCCATCAATGCCGTTCCCAAGCCGGGCGGCGAAGGGCCAGTCATCGTCAACGCGTTCTGCAATTTCTACACCCAGTTGCAGTACCCGGGGGATGTGCGCATCAAGATGTACGTCAGTGACCCGGGCCGCACCACATTTGAGAGCTGGGCGACCATGGAGCGCGATGACGCGCCGGGCATGATTCACGCGGCCGGCGGGGCGACGACTATCTGGGTAGATTTCTCCACGCAAAAGGCCGCTGCCATGCCGGACTGGCTACGGGCCATAGTGAGCTGATTGGTGAGCTGATTACTTCCCCTGCCATATCCCCATCAGCGCGGGCGAGCCCTGGGAGCGCACGCCATTGTCATTGAGAATATCTTCTACGGCGGCGACCATCTCCTTGTGCGGAAACACCAGGGTTTCACCGCCCCGGTTGTCGGCGACAAAGGTCACAAACTCTTCTTTCATGTCACGCAGCAAGGCCACCAGATGGGCCAGGCTGCGAACCGGAGTGCCGTTGACCGACTGGATGACCGATGCAGTCGCGTTGGCGTAGCCCCTGGCCAGCTTGTGCGGGAAGAAGGGCGATGAGATCACCACCAGCTCTTCACGCTCAGGCGTGGGCGCGTCGCCCCGCGCCGTGATCAGCGGGCTGCGCATAAAGCCCAGGGCAGCCATGGAGCCCGGGTTGTTGTTCATGAAGGATGTGAACTGGATCGTGGCTTTGGAGAACACCACCGGTCCGTAGACGAAATACGGCGGGTAGTCGCCCTTCAGGTCCGGGATCAGCAGCGGCCGGTCGGCCAGCAGGGGCAGCGTGAGTTTGACGGTCTGCCCCGCGCGCACCACGGTGATGGGCACGGTGGAACCTTTGGCCAGCTTTTGCACCGCGTAGCGCATGTTCAGGCGCAAGTCAGGCCCGGCCTTGACCATGCCCTGGTCGTCCACCGGCGTGTTCCCCACGTGGGTGATGACGTCCCATTTTTTGAGCGGGTAGTCGGCGTCGGTGCGAAACGGCTGGTGCACCACCACGCCCTTGACGCTGCGGTCCAGCTTGAGAAAGGCGCGCAGGGCCGGATTCTCCAGAGTCTGCACCTCGTCGTGCACAGTCGGTTTGCCGTCGTAGCGGCCATCGGCCACGTCGGCCAGGAACAGCTCGATCTCTTCATTGGGGATGATGTAACCAATGTTCTGCGCGTTGCTCAGGCGGCTGTAGGCCAGGCCAATCATCTTGTCGCCGGCAATGGCCGGACCGCCGCTATTGCCGGCGTTGATGGCTGCGTCGATCTGGATGCGCAGGCCCGAGGTGGGGAAGTTGTACCCGGCGTACTCAATCCGCGAGACGATGCCTTTGGTGATGGACATGGATGTGCCGCCGGTGGGAAAGCCGTAGGCCAGCACCGCATCTTTTACCTCGGGCAGGGTATTGGCCCGCGCCAGCGGCGGATGCTGTTTGAAGAAAGACTCGTCTTCCAGCTTGAGCACTGCCAGGTCAATGCCGGGCGCAATGGCCACCACCGACGCCGTGAGTTTGTCCCCAGAGCCGTTGGCCTGAACCTGCACCAGCGACGCGTAAGACACCACATGGGCATTGGTCAAGATGCGGTTGCCAGAAATGACCACGCCCGAGCCGGTTGATTCCTGCGGAGACTGCTTCATCCAGGGCTTGAAGGCGTCGGGCGCGCGCGAAGTGGCGAATACTTTAACCACCGCGTTGGTTTGAACATTGGGCGTCGCCGGGACTGGCGCATTGGCCAGTACAGCCGGTACAGCCGGTACGGCTGCGCTGTCGGCGGCTTGCGCTGTCGGACTTGGCGTCTGGCTTAGAACAAGCCCTGGAGAAACCAGGCAAAGCGGCAGCAAAATGCAGCGCACAAGTTGCGCGCGGGCGGGGAAGGTCATGGTGTATGAATTGAAAAAAGTACAAAACTGGGTGGAAACGCGGCTAAATTGGCCTGTAGCCCCCGTCCATAGTGCATAAGCAGCTACTATTTTAATAGTATTTATTTTACCTTCGGAATTCGGCCCATCAAGTAAAACTCCGGGTTGGGCAGCATGTTGCTGAACGACGCCATGCGGTTGGACAGGCCAAAAAACGCGGTGATGGCGGCGATGTCCCAAATGTCTTCGTCGTCAAAGCCGTGCGCGTGCAGCGGCGCAAAGTCGGCCTCCGTCACTTCGTCCGAACGCTGGCAGACCGTCATCGCAAAGTCCAGCATGGCCCTCTGGCGCGGGGTGATGTCGGCCTTGCGGTAGTTGATGGCCACCTGGTCGGCCACCAGTGGCTTCTTTTCGTGGATCCGCAAAATCGCACCATGGGCCACTACGCAGTAGAGGCAGTTGTTGGCCGCGCTGGTGGCGGTGACGATCATCTCGCGGTCGCCCTTGGTGAGGTTGCTGGTCCGGCCCACCGACTCCGGCACCATCAGCGCATCGTGGTACGCAAAAAACGCACGCCACTCGGCGGGCCGCCGCGCAAATGCGAGGAACACGTTGGGCACAAAGCCCGCTTTTTCCTGCACTTCCAGCACTTTGGCCTTGATGTCGTCGGGCAAATCTTTGAGCTCGGGGGCGGGGTAGCGAATTGTGGGGGGTGTGGGGGGCGTCAGGTTCATGGTCGTCTCCATCAATACAAAAAAACTATCAAACAAATATAGTCAATTGGATTTACATATCCATTCTCCAAGACTATAGTGAATGTACTGCCTGTAACGGGTCCCTCTCCGAGGAAAACCAACGTGTACCAAGGCAGACTTCAACCTAAGGAAGCAACCATGTCAACCGAAACGAAGTGTCCATTCCCCCACGCCGCCCTCAAATCCACCGTGGCGGGTGCACGAACCAACGCAGACTGGTGGCCGAACCAGTTGAACCTGAAGATATTGCAGCAGCACTCGGAACGCTCCAATCCCATGGGGAAAGACTTTAACTACGCTGAGAAGTTCAATAGCCTTGACCTGCACGCCGTGGTGAAGGACTTGCACGCCTTGATGACCGATTCCCAAGACTGGTGGCCTGCAGATTATGGTCACTATGGCCCGTTTTTCGTGCGGATGGCCTGGCACAGCGCGGGCACCTATCGCATTGGCGACGGTCGTGGCGGTGCGGGCTTTGGCACACAGCGGTTTGCGCCCCTCAATAGCTGGCCCGACAACGTGAACCTTGACAAGGCGCGCCGCCTGCTGTGGCCGATCAAGCAGAAGTACGGCAGCAAAATCTCGTGGGCGGATTTGATGGTGCTCACTGGCAATGTCGCCATGGATTCGATGGGGTTCAAGACCATCGGCTTCGCTGGCGGACGCGAAGACGTGTGGGAGCCCGGTGAGGAAATTTATTGGGGACCTGAAGACACGTGGCTTGGCAACAAGCGCTACACCGGCGACCGGGAACTGGAGCAACCGTTGGGTGCCGTGCAGTTGGGTTTGATCTACGTGAACCCGCAGGGGCCAGACGGCGTTCCAGACGCACTGGGTTCGGCACGCGACATTCGCGAAACCTTTGCCCGCATGGCGATGAACGATTATGAAACGGTGGCTTTGACTGCTGGGGGTCACACCTTCGGGAAATCGCACGGCGCGGCCCCTGAAGACCACAAGGGTCCTGACCCGGAGGGTGCCGACATCACCGAGCAGGGCCTGGGCTGGACCAGCAATTTCGGCAGCGCCAAGGGCGTGCACACCATCTCCAGCGGCATTGAAGGTGCGTGGACCAACAACCCAATTCAATGGGACATGGGCTATTTCGACAATCTGTTTGGCTACGAGTGGGAGCTGACGAAGAGCCCGGCTGGTGCGCACCAGTGGACGCCGAAAGATGCGGCTGCGGCCGGAACTGTGCCGGACGCGCATGATCCGAGCCAGCGCCACGCCCCCATGATGACCACGGCCGACATGGCGATGCGCATAGACCCTGCGTACGAAAAAATCTCCCGGCACTTTCACCAGAATCCGCAAGAGTTTGCCGATGCTTATGCCAAAGCCTGGTACAAGCTGACGCACCGCGACATGGGGCCCATCGCACGCTACCTCGGTCCGCTGGTGCCAAAGGGGCAACTGATCTGGCAAGACCCGGTTCCTTCGATCGACCACGAGTTGATTGGCGAGCAGGATATTGCGGCTTTGAAGTCCAAGGTTCTGGCATCAGGGCTGTCGATCTCTCAGCTGGTCTCCACGGCTTGGGCATCGGCAGCAACCTTCCGTGGCAGCGACAAGCGCGGTGGTGCCAACGGGGCGCGCATTCGCCTGGCACCGCAAAAGGACTGGGAAGCGAACCAGCCCGCTCAGCTGGGCAAGGTGCTCAACACACTGGAAGGCATTCAGAGGGACTTCAACGCTGCGCAATCGGGCAACAAGAAAGTCTCACTGGCCGACTTGATCGTGCTGGGTGGTTGTGCTGCAGTGGAGGCCGCTGCCACTAAGGCTGGTCACGATGCAACGGTACCGTTCACACCGGGGCGCACCGATGCATCACAAGAACAGACCGATGTGGATTCGTTCGCCGTGCTGGAGCCATCCGCCGACGGATTCCGCAACTTCATCAAGGCGGGCCACACCGGATCGGCGGCTGAGCTGGTTGTGGATCGTGCCAACCTGCTGACCCTGACCGCGCCCGAGATGACGGTGCTGATCGGTGGCATGCGCGCGCTGAACGCCAATGCAGGCCAGGCTCAGCACGGTGTTTTCACCCGGCGGCCGGAAAGCCTGACCAACGACTTCTTTGTGAATTTGCTCGACATGAACACGGCGTGGCAAAAGTCTGCCACTACGGATGGCGTGCTGGAAGGGCGTGACAGGGCAACTGGCTCGGGCAAGTGGACGGCCACTGTGGTTGACCTCGTTTTCGGCTCCAATTCCCAACTGCGCGCCATTGCCGAGGTCTATGCGGCCGGCGACGCGCAGCCGATGTTTGTGCGGGACTTTGTGGCAGCTTGGGTCAAGGTGATGAATCTGGACCGGTACGATTTGATTTGATCCGGTTTGATCTGGTTTGCTCAAGGCGCGACCATCTGCAGCCTGGGGAAATAGCTGCGGTAGCGCGCCGCGTCACGCGTCAGCAATTGCAGGCCGCCCACCAGCGCGTGAGCGCCGATGTAGAAGTCCGGCATGGGCGAGGTTTTTGCGCCCATGGCCTGGCGGTAGACCTTGAACGCCTGGCCGGCCAGAAAAGCGGCGTCCCAGGGCAGGGCCTCGCGTACCAGCGGCAGCCCAGCCAGCGCGGCTTCCAGGTCGCGGGCGGTCTCAAAGCGGGGGCTGATTTCTGCCAGTATCAGCGGATTGATGATGAGCGGTGCCTGCTGGCTGCACACATCAAGCTGGGCTAATGACCACTCCGCCCATTTCGGGTCATCGGCCAGCACGTCAATCAGGATGCAGCTATCGACCAGGGTGCCTTTATGCGCCTGGGTTTGCAGATAGCGTGCGTCGGGTTCCTGCGCTGAATGGCGACCGGGGTCGGCACGGGAAGCGATTTTTGCCACAGTTCACCTGTGCCGTTCAGCCGCGCAGGAACGCCATGAATTCATCCGTGCCCATGCCTTTGAACTGCGCTGCGTTGGCGCTGCCGCGCACTTGGGCAAACGCCGCACGCACGCTTGTAGCGGGTTTTTTGACGGGGCGAATGATGACCTCGCCGCCGGGGCGCACCTCAAATTCAACCTCGCTGTGGGGGTGCAGGCCCGCCTGCTCGCGCACCGCTTGCGGGATGGTGACTTGCCCTTTGCTGGTGATTTTCATGATTCTTACCTTGTAAAGTAATAATCTTACTGCGAAGTTCCGTGAATGGCAAACGGAAAGTTAAGGAAGCGCGGATTAAATCAATGTTTGCGAGCGCATTGGCGCGATGCGCGGTTTCATTTTCACACTGTGGAAATTGGCGGAGGATTTTCGTCATTCCGC
>JAYVNK010000068.1:0-6694 GCA_043758475.1 Comamonadaceae bacterium
GGCACAGCGCAGCGAGTCGGCATCGGTCGCCTGCGCCGCCACAACTTGGGCCTGTGTCACTAACTCCATATCAATTCGACGTGGTCTTGCCATGGGTAGCTCTCCTGGGATCATTTGCATCCCTGAGTTTCCCATAATTAGGATCATCTTGAAGGCTGATTAGAATAAGTAAGTGCCATTCGCCCTCAGACCGCTTTTTCACTCCAGCAGCAACGCGAATTACTTGTCCCGCAGCTCGCGCCGAAGGATCTTGCCCACCGGTGTTTTGGGCAGCTCGATGCGGAATTCCACCACCTTCGGCTGCTTGTATCCGGTGAGGTTTTCCTTGCAGTATGCGCGCACCTGGGCTTCGGTGAGAGCCGAATTTTTCTTGACGATCACCAGCTTGACGGCTTCGCCCGTTTTGGCATCGGCCACGCCCACGCAGGCGCATTCCATGACGCCGTCCAGGCCGGCCAGCACTTCTTCAAGCTCGGTGGGGAAGACGTTGAACCCGCTGACCAGAATCATGTCTTTCTTGCGGTCCACGATTTTGAAGAAGCCGCGCTCGTCCATCACGCCGACGTCACCGGTCTTGAAGTAACCGTCGTCAGTCATGCACTTGGCGGTTTCGTCGGGACGCTGCCAGTAGCCGGCCATCACCTGCGGGCCCTTGATGGCGATCTCGCCGCGCTCGCCCAAAGCAACCTCTACGCCATCGTCGTCCAGCAGCTTGAGCCAGGTGTTGGAGATGGGCACGCCAATCGACCCGCTGAATTCTTTGGAGTCCGCTGGGTTGCCGGTGGCACTGGGGGAAGTTTCGCTCAGGCCGTAGCCTTCCAGGATCGGCTTGCCGGTTTTCTCAAGCCACAGTTTGGCCACTGCGCCTTGCACGGCCGTGCCGCCGCCAGATGCCGCCTTCAGCGAGCTCCAGTCCACCAGTTTGAAGTCGGGATGGTTGGCCATGCCGTTGAACAGCGTGTTGACGCCGGGCACGATGTGAAACTTGTGCTGGGACATTTCCTTGAGCATGCCAGGCATGTCACGCGGGTTGGCAATCAGCACCAGCTTGCCGCCGCTGCGCATGGCCAGCATCATGCAGTACGTGAATGCAAAAATATGGTACAGCGGCAGCGCGCACAGCGTGACCACCTGTTCGGACGGCGGAATCTCTGTCATCAGCGGGGCGGCCCACACCTCGTTTTGCAAAATATTGGCGATCAAGTTGCGGTGCAGCAGCACGGCCCCTTTTGACACGCCTGTGGTGCCGCCGGTGTACTGCAGCACGGCAATGTCGTCCGCGTCAATCACCGGTTTTTTGAACGCGCCGCTGGTGCCTTTGGCTACCGCCGCGTTAAAGCGCACGGCGCCGGGCAAATTGAAGGCGGGCACCAGTTTTTTCTTGTTGCGCACCACGTAGTTGACCAGACCGCCCTTGATGAGGCCCAGCATGTCGCCCATGGCGCACAGCACCACGTGCTTGACCTGCGTTGCGGCAATGCATTTCTCCAGCGTGACGCCGAAGTTTTCAAGGATAACGATGGCTTTGGAGCCCGAGTCCTTGAGCTGGTGCTCCAGCTCGCGCGGCGTGTACAGCGGGTTGACGTTGACCAGCACCAGCCCGGCCCGCAAAATCGCAGCCACCACCACCGGGTATTGCGGCACGTTGGGCATCATCACCGCCACGCGGTCGCCCTTGACCAGCCCCAGGCCCTGCAGGTACACGGCAAAGGCCTGGCTCAGGCTGTCGGTCTGCGCAAATGTGACGTCCTTACCCATGAAGTGGTAGGCAGTGCGCGAGGCGTATTTCTTGAAGCTCTCTTCCATCAGCGCCACCAGCGAGCTGTATTGCGCGACGTCAATGTCGGCAGGCACGCCCTTGGGGTAGCTTTTAAGCCAGATGCGGTCGGTCATGGTGGCAATCTCCAAATGTCGGTACAGCGGCAAGCATTGTCACTGGCTGTTACAAATGCGTGAACTGTGTTTTCCCTAGTCGATTCAGGAGCTGGCTCTCTAAAACCGAAGTCGTTTCATGTGTCGCTTCCCTTGCCTGCCCGCACCGGTTATTCGATGGCTTTGCCCATGTCTTCCACCACCTTCTTGGCATCGCCAAACACCATCATGGTCTTGTCCATATAGAACAATTCATTGTCCAGCCCAGCGTAGCCTGCCGCCATGGAGCGCTTGTTGACAATGATGGTTTTGGCCTTGTAGGCTTCCAGAATCGGCATGCCGTAGATGGCGCTGCCCTTCACATGCGCGGCCGGGTTGACCACGTCATTCGCACCCAGAATGATCGCCACATCGACCTGGCCAAACTCGCCGTTGATGTCTTCCATCTCAAACACCTGGTCGTACGGCACCTCGGCCTCGGCCAGCAGCACGTTCATGTGACCCGGCATGCGCCCCGCCACCGGGTGAATGGCGTATTTCACCTTGATGCCTTTCTCGGTCAGCTTGGCGGCCAGTTCCTTGACGGCATGCTGCGCGCGCGCCACGGCCAGGCCGTAGCCGGGCACGATGACCACGGTTTCTGCATTGCCCAGCACAAAGGCTGCGTCATCGGCACTGCCGGTTTTCACCGCACGTTGAACCGCACCGCCCACTGCCGCCGTGGTGGCTTCTCCGCCGAAGCCGCCCAAGATCACGTTGAAGAACGAGCGGTTCATCGCCTTGCACATGATGTAGCTCAAAATCGCGCCGCTGGAGCCCACCAGCGAACCGGCAACGATCAACATCGCATTGTTCAGGCTGAAGCCAATGCCCGCCGCCGCCCAGCCCGAGTAGCTGTTGAGCATCGACACCACCACCGGCATGTCGGCCCCGCCGATGGGGATGATGATGAGCACGCCCATCACAAACGCCAAGGCTGTGGCAATGCCAAAGTAAATCCAGGCACCGGTCACGGTGTACATGATCACATTGGCCAGCAAGATCAAACCCAGCACCAGGTTGAGCTTGTGTTGCCCGGCAAACTGAACTGGTGCCCCCTGGAACAGCCGAAACTTGTAAGTGCCCGACAGCTTGCCGAATGCAATCACCGAGCCGCTGAAGGTGATTGCGCCAATGACCGAGCCCAACGCCAGCTCAAGCCGGTTGCCCGCAGGAATCGCCACGCCTTTGCCCACAATTTGAAAAGCCCAGGGTTCCACCACCGCCGCGATGGCGATGAACACCGCCGCCAGGCCGATCATGCTGTGGAAAAACGCCACCAGCTCGGGCATCTTGGTCATCTCAACGGTCTTGGCGCGGTAAGCGCCGTATCCGCCGCCCACCACCAGGCCCAGCAGAACCCAGGCCATGCCCATTTTGTTTTGGCCTGAGAGCTGCACGATGAGCGCCGCCGTGGTCAGCGCCGCAACCGCCATGCCAATCATGCCAAACAGATTGCCGCGAATCGACGTGGTGGGATGGCTCAAGCCTTTCAAGGCTTGAATGAAACAGACGCTGGCAAAGAGGTACAGCAGCGTGACGACGTTCATGCTCATTTTGAAGCTCCCTCAATCTGCACAGGCGCTTTTTTCTGTTTCTTCTTGAACATCTCCAGCATGCGCCGCGTGACCAGAAAGCCGCCGAACACGTTCACCGCCGCCAGCGCCACGGCCAGCACGCCCATGGTCTTGCCCAGCGTGGTCTCGGTTAGCGCAGCGGCCAGCATGGCCCCCACGATGACGATGGCGGAGATGGCATTGGTTACCGCCATCAGCGGGGTGTGCAATGCAGGTGTGACCGTCCACACTACGTGGTAGCCCACGTAGATGGCCAGCACGAAGATGATGAGGTTGGTGATGGTGGGGGAAACGATGTCCATGGTTTTTCCTATATTGACATTGACGGATGACTTTGTTGCTGCGCAACTTCAATGACAGATGACTCAGGACAAGTCATAAATGGCAAGCGCATCACTTTTCATTGAAGCCGCAGGCGAAATCAGATTTCATTTTCTCTTCACTTCGCCGCCTTGCGCCATCAAGCACGCCGCCACAATGTCATCTTCCATATCGACCTTCAGCGTACCTTCCTTGGTGATGATCAGCTTGAGGAAGTCGAGCACATTGCGGGCGTAGAGCGCCGATGAATCTGCGGCCACCAGCGCGGGCAGGTTGGTCTCGCCGACCAGGGTCACGCCATGCTTGACGACGGTTTTGTCAGCCTCGGAGATCGGGCAGTTGCCGCCCACCCCGCCATCGTCACGTTTTGGCCCTTTGCCCGCCGCGATGTCAACGATGACCGAGCCGGGCTTCATGCTTTTGACCATGTCTTCGGTGATGAGCGTCGGGGCTGGGCGGCCGGGGATCAGCGCGGTGGAGATGACGATGTCGGCCAACGCCACGCGCTTGGCCACTTCGATCTGCTGACGCGCCAGCCAGCTTGGCGGCATCGGTTTGGCGTAGCCGCCCACGCCCACCGCTGCTTCTTTTTCTTCGGGTGTGTCGTAGGAGACTTCAATGAATTTTCCACCCAGGGACTCGATCTGCTCCTTCACGCTGGGGCGAACGTCAGACGCTTCAATGACGGCACCGAGGCGCTTGGCCGTGGCAATGGCCTGCAGGCCCGCTACACCCACGCCCAGAATGACCACACGTGCCGCCTTAACGGTGCCTGCGGCTGTCATCAGCATGGGGAAAAAGCGCTGGTATTTGTCGGCAGCAATCATGACTGCCTTGTAGCCCGCGATATTGGCCTGGCTGGAGAGCACATCCATGCTTTGGGCGCGCGTGGTGCGCGGTGCGGCCTCCAGGGCAAAGCCAGTCAGGCCAGCGGTGGCCAGGCGTTGCAAGCCCGGCGCATCAAACGGGTTGAGCATGCCCACCAGGGTGGTGCCGGGTTTCATCTGCGCGCATTCGGCGTCAGACGGGCTGCGTACCTTGAGCACCAGGTCGCAGGCGTAGGTTCCCGCTGCATTGGTGATCTCGCCGCCCGCTGCCACATAGGCGTCATCGGTCACGCTGGCGGCCACGCCCGCGCCTGACTGGATGCGGATGGTATGCCCTAGGGCCTTGAGTTTTTTTGCCGTCTCTGGGGTGACGGCGACACGGGTTTCCCCCACCGTCGTCTCAGTGGGTATGCCAATCAGCATGAAGCGACTCCTCGACTGGTTGATTATTTCATTCTTGCCGTGAGCTTACATGAGTTTTTGCCGATTTTGCCTCGGGCTTTCCATGGCGTGCAGCAGCGCTGGCAAGGCGATGCAGCACATAATCAGCGACGGAGGCATGTACATGACTGAACGATGGAGACCCAGCGTCACGGTAGCCGCCATCATCGAGCGCGACGGCAAATTCCTGCTGGTGGAAGAACACACCCCCGAGGGACTCAAGCTCAACAACCCGGCGGGCCACCTGGACCCCGGCGAATCGCTGGCAGACGGCTGCGCCCGCGAAACGCTGGAAGAAACCACGCACCCGTTTTGCCCCACCGCCTTGGTGGGTGTGTACATGTCACGAATGCGACGCGAGAACAAACAGGAAGCAACCAGCGAAGACATCACCTACCTGCGCTTTGCCTTCTGCGGTGATCTGGGTGACGCACAAGCCGGGCGCACACTGGACGACGGCATTGTGCGCACACTGTGGATGACGCCGCAAGAGGTGCGCGACAGCAGTGACCGCCACCGCAGCCCGCTGCTGCTGCGCTGCATGGAGGATTACCTGGCTGGCCAGCGCCTGCCACTGTCGCTGATGTACACCGACTCCTCCATTTACTATCATCGTAGTAGCTGACTATGCATATCCCATTGGGGCTACAGGCATTTTTTATGATTCTCTTCAATTGTCGTCTTGCTCCATCACCCGCACCCGCACACTCTTGCCCTTAATCTTGCCCGCATTCAGCTTGGCGCAGGCGGCATTGGCAACCTCGCGCCCCACGGCTACAAAGGTGCAAAACTCGGTGACGTTGATCTTGCCGATCTGCTCACGCGTGTAGGCGGTGCCGCCTTCTGCGCCAGTAAGGGCGCCCAGCACGTCGCCGGGGCGGATTTTTTCCTTGCGGCCACCTAAAATTTGCAGGGTGACCATGGGCGGCAGGAGCTTGCCTTTGCCGGTGGGGGTGAGTTCATCGAGCTTGTGCCAGACGGACGGGCGGTTTTGGTATTGCTCGATCTTGCCGACAAAGCCCATCTCGTTCATCGACGCCAAGCTCAGCGCCAGGCCCGATTCGCCCGCGCGCCCGGTGCGGCCGATGCGGTGCACGTGCACTTGGGCGTCGGGCGTGATGTCTACGTTAATCACCGCTTCAAGCTGCGTGATGTCCAGCCCGCGCGATGCCACATCGGTGGCGACCAGCACGCTGCAACTGCGGTTGGCAAATTGCGCCAGCACCTGGTCGCGTTCGCGCTGCTCCAGTTCGCCATACAGCGCCAGGGCGCTAAAACCCTGCTGCTGCAGGTAGATGATGAGGTCTTTGCATTGCTGCTTGGTGTTGCAAAACGCCAGCGTGCTGATGGGGCGAAAGTGGTTGAGCAGCGCTGCGACTGTCCCAAAGCGGTTGGTGCGGGTGACCTCGTAAAACCGCTCCTCAATCAGGTTTTCTGCCTGCTTATCTTGCACCTTGATCTGCACCGGCTCGCGCATGAACTGCCTGGCCAGCTTCTCGATGCCTTCGGGGTAGGTGGCCGAGAACAGCAGGGTTTGGCGCTCTTTGGGGGTTTGCTTGACGACGGTGGCAATGTCGTCAAAAAAGCCCATGTCCAGCATGCGGTCGGCCTCGTCCA
>JAYVNK010000069.1:0-6694 GCA_043758475.1 Comamonadaceae bacterium
AGCGGCAGATGGATGTGTGGCCAAGGTGGTGAGGGACAACGGCATCAAGGCGGATTGATGTTGCCCCCACGGTCGCCCACTGCGTGTGGTTCCCTGCCCCCCGAGGGGGCCGCATTTTTGCTTGGGGCGGCCCGGCGCAAAAACCTGTTGCCCCCACGCTTCTCGCTGCGCGTAGTTCGCTGGACAGGCGCGTGCCAGAGGCACTTGCCCTTCGCGCTGTCCCGATGTGCGCAGGCACATCGGGAGCCGCAGCGCTCAGCCCCGAGGGGGCTAATTTTTTTCGGGGCGGCCCGTCAAAAAATTGCGGTTGCCCCCACGCTTCTCGTTTATGGCCGCTCGACTACGTCCCCACCCCCAGCGGCACCAAAATCCGCGCCACCATGTTGTAGGTGGCGATGGCCGTGGTGATCTCCACAATTTGGGTGGTGTCGAAATGCGATTTCATTTTGGCAAAGGCCGCGTCGCTCACTTTGACGTCCAGCGTCACCTGCACGGCATACTCGATCACTGCACTTTCAATAGCTCCTAATGCAGCGTCAACGAGGGCTACACGCGGATTTGACAGGATAAACCGGTTCAACGCGTCAAGTTCTGCCTGAACCCCGCCTGCCTTCAGAAAATCCGGCGCGTGATGTTTGTATTCGTAATCGGCACCGGTCAGCAGCGCCACGGTCAGGATGCCCAGTTCGCGCAGCTTGCGACTGGTGGGCAGTTCTGTGCGCACGGCTTTGAGGTAAACGTTCCAGCCGCGCGCCACCGGCTCGCTCCACAGCAGCACTTTGTCAAGCTCGATGAGCGCGCCGCCACGGCGCTTCAGGATGGCATCGACCAAGTTTTGGGGTTGGGGTTTGAGTTCAGCTGACCAGTCGGGAATTCGCATGGGGA
The DNA here is from genome assembly GCA_043758475.1 of Comamonadaceae bacterium. Taxonomy (GTDB): domain Bacteria; phylum Pseudomonadota; class Gammaproteobacteria; order Burkholderiales; family Burkholderiaceae_C; genus JANYCG01. The sequence continues at coordinate 886 of JAYVNK010000069.1, forward strand.
TCTTTCAAAAGTGGGTGAAAAACAGGCCAGAGGATATAGGGATAATTCACGCCATGCTGATTCCGTTCACCAAAATGCAGGGCGCAGGCAATGATTTTGTCGTGCTGGACGAGACGCGCGGGCGGCTCGGCTTGTCTGCGGCGCAGTTCCAGTTTTTGGGTGACCGCCACTTTGGCGTGGGCGCGGACCAGATTCTGTCGGTGCTGCCGTCGCCCGGACCGGGCATTGATTTTGAGTACGTCATCCACAACGCTGACGGCCGCGAGGTGGAACACTGCGGCAACGGCGCGCGCTGCTTTTTGAAGTTTGTGCGCCAGCAGGGCCTGACCTCGCAGGACGTGGTCAAGGTTCAGGCCATGAACCGCGTGCTGACGCTGCAATGGCAGCCCGATGGCCGCGTGACCGTGGACATGCAGGCGCCGGTGTTCGATCTGGCCCAGGTGCCGTTCAATCCTGCCGGTTTGGCTCCGATTGCGTCAGAAAAGTGGAAAAAATGGCCTCTAGCCCTTGTTCACAGTGCACAAGTAGCTATTATTAGTGTAGCAGTTGTGTCGATGGGCAATCCGCATGCCGTGACGCTGGTGGACGATGTAGATGCGGCTGCCGTGCCAACGCTGGGCCCCCAGGTGCAGGCCCTGGCCGCTTTCCCGCAGGGCGTCAACGTCGGCTTCATGCAGGTGTTGGATCGCGCCCACATCAAGCTTCGGGTGTACGAACGCGGTGCGGGTGAGACCTTGGCCTGCGGCACGGGCGCGTGTGCGGCGGTGGTCTGCGGCATCCGGCTGGGGCTGCTGGACGGGCGGGTTGACGTGCAAACCCGTGGCGGCCTCTTGACCATTGAATGGGCTGGTGGCGATGCGCCGGTGATGATGACCGGCCCCGCGACCACCGTTTTCACAGGCGAGATTGACGTGCCCGACGTCCCATAATTCAAACGTAAATTCAAACGTCAAATCGCGCGGACTGTCCTGCGACAATTTACCGACTATGAACAACCAATTCACCAACCCCATCACCGAAGACGACATTGCCAACTACCTTGGCAACACGCCCGATTTTTTTGAGCGCCACGCCGAGCTGCTGGCTGCGGTGCACCTGAGCAGCCCGCACAGCAACCGCGCAGTGAGCCTGCAGGAGCGCCAGGCCGAGATGCTGCGTGACAAGATCAAGGCGCTGGAGCACCGCATCATGGACATGATCCGCAACGGCACAGAAAACGTCATGCTGTCCGACAAGCTGCTGCGCGTCACGCGCACCTTGCTGCTCACGTCAGACGCCATCACCATGCCCGAGCTGATTGCCAGCGAAATCCGTGACCAGTTTGCCGTGCCCCAGGTCGGCATCAAGGTCTGGGATGTGATGCCTGCCTTTGCGCATGCCGCTTTCGCCCACGGCGTGAGCGACGATGCCAAGCTGTTTGCGTCATCGCTGGTCGAGCCCTTTTGCGGCGTCAACACGGGTTTTGAGGTGGTGAGCTGGCTGCCTGATGCACAGGCTGCCGCGTCGCTGGCCCTGCTGCCCCTGCGCATGGGCAGCGCGGACGGCGGCAATGCGGCCCACACTGCTGCATTCGGCCTGCTGGTGCTGGCATCCCCCGATGCACAACGCTTCAACAGCGCCATGGGCACCGATTTTCTGGCCCGCATCGCCGAGCTGGCCAGCGCCGCGCTGTCGCGGTTGAGGTGAGCGTGGAGACGCAGCAAGTGCGCGCAGCGCCGGGCTCAAAGTAGCCAAGCGTCCGGCAACCAACAACGCAGCAAATGGGGTCAGAGCCCTGTCAGGGTAGCCAAGCCTCCAGCCTTCAGCGACGGAGCAAATGGAGCAAATGGGGTCAGATCCCGATTCAGGACAACCATGCATCCGGCGACTAACCAAAATCATCGAAATCGGGCTCTGACCCCAATTGCGGGGCCAATCGTGACAGGGCCCGCACCTGACGCTGCCACGCCGCTCATTGAGAAATACCTCGAACACGCCCGCGTAGAAAAACGCCTGGCCCGGCGCACTGTTGAGCTTTATTCCCTTGACCTGCAAAAGCTGTCCGAATTCGCCGCCAAATCCAAAGTCGACCTGCCCGCAGTGCAAAACGCCCACATTCGCCACTGGGTGGCACAGATGCACAGCGCCGGGCGCAGTGGGCGGGGTATTGCGCTCATCCTCTCGGGCTGGCGGGGCTTTTACGCCTGGCTCGGCCGTGAAGGCCGCGTGACCAGCAACCCGGTGCAGGACGTGCGCGCCCCCCGCGCTGCCAAACCATTGCCCAAAGCCTTGAGCGTGGACGATGCGGTGCAGCTTGCCAGTTTTCAAAGCGAAACCAACGCCCCGTGGCTGGAAGCCCGCGACGCGGCCATAACCGAGCTGCTCTACGGCAGCGGCCTGCGCGTGGGCGAGTTGACTGGGCTGGACGTGGCCGCCAGCGGCAGTGCGCGCGGCTGGGTGGACATGGACGCCGCAGAGGCGCACGTGCTGGGCAAGGGGTCCAAACGGCGTACCGTGCCGGTGGGTGCCAAGGCGATGGATGCCTTGAAGGTTTGGCTGGCGGTGCGTGGGCAGATTTCAATGGCCGGGGCATCCCACGACCTTGCGGCTGACACGTCCGGTGAACGACCATCGGCCATTGCAACTTCCACAGCCTGGCAGCCAGCCCTGTTCATCGGCCGCAACGGCACCCGGCTCACACCCCAGTCCATCTGGCAGCGCCTGCGCCGGCGCAGCCAGCAGGCCGGGCTGGCGGTGCCGGTGCATCCACACATGCTGCGCCACTCGTTTGCCAGCCACGTGTTGCAGTCCAGCAGCGACTTGCGCGCCGTGCAGGAGCTGCTGGGCCACGCCAACATCACCACCACGCAGGTTTATACGCGGCTGGATTTTCAGCATCTGGCCAAGGCCTACGATGCGGCGCATCCCAGGGCGCATAAAAAGCCTCCCGGGGAAGTCGCCAAAAAACCTGACGAGCAGGCGTGAATTCATGACATTACGAAAGGCCTGGCCATGCTGACGCTGCTCAAAACACCATCAACGCTCGTCAATTACCTTGAGTTTGACAACGCCAGTGATGAACGCCACGAGTACGAGGCCGGGCAAGTCTATGTTCGTCCGCACGGCAACATGCGACACAACCGAATATGCGGCAACATTGCGCTGTTACTGACAGATTGCCTGCGCGGTCACGCTGCGCAAGTCTTCATCATTGACGTGAAGCTGCTTGTAGAAGCGAGCAACAACGTCTACTACCCCGATGTTTTTATCTATTGCGGCTCAAATATCGCCAACGAAGACAGGCTGGTGCCAGATGCCACCGTGGTCGTAGAAGTCCTCAGTGACTCCACTGCTGCGCGGGACCGCCGCCAGAAGCGCGTTGCCTACCAAAAACTCCCCAGCCTCCAGGCCTACTGGATCGTCAGCCAGACCGAGCAGCGCGTCGAAGTTCACAGCCGCGAAGCAGGTGGCCCGTGGCAGGCAACGGCCTACGGTGCTGGCGATTCAATCCCAAACCCATGGCTTGGGGACGACGCGATGAGCCTGACTGCCATTTACGCCGGTACCGACATTGCCACTTAACCGGCTGTCAACCTGCGACCCAACCCGCGACCCGCCGCGCGACAATACCGGGCATGAAAACCATCCGTATCAAAGAAGGCAAAGAACGCTCTCTGCTGCGCCGCCATCCGTGGATATTTGACGGAGCCATTGCGCGTGGCGGGGCCGACAGCGGGGAGACCGTTCGCGTGGAGTCGCACGCGGGTGAGTTTTTGGCTTGGGGCGGGTTCAGCCCCGCATCCAAAATCCGGGCGCGGGTCTGGAGCTTTGATCAGGCCCAGCGCATTGATGCTCCGCTATTTATAGCTAAATGTGTAAGATCCATAACGGCTAGAGGCCGATTTGACATCCAAAGCAATGGTGTAAGGCTGGTTCATGGCGAATCCGACGGGTTGCCGGGCCTGATTGTGAACCGCACTACACAAGGGTTAGCCGGATTTTGAAGCTAATCTGAGATTTATGATGATGAAAGACCTGACCCCAAGGCCCATGACCCCAAGGCCCAAATTAGGGCTGATCCCAATGTTTTGTTTGGTTAAGTTATTTAAATTTGATACCCTTGATTTACAGCTTTCCGAATATTTATGTCCAACTATATCTTGAGCGGCGCAGCAAAATTAATAGCCGATGCAACTCCACCTCTTTGGGGGCCGATGCTGCTAGGCCAGGTGTTAGATGACGAAATTCAGAAAATCAAATCATTGTCCCTGTCTGAATTACTCGATCACGACCATGCTGACTTCGACTTGAGCTTTCACATTGTTTCGTTTCGCAAAATCAGCGAATGTATGAAGTGGATGACATCAAGGTTTAGTGCGCTTACATCACTAGCGGAGAAGTTCGCGGAAGAATTCCCCATAGAAGGTTCTGCTCATCAGAATTCAATTTTGGGGCTGCATGGGAATAATGCCGATGCTACCAAGATCGCAGAGCTCGGTGTTCGCATGGGGCAAGCCTACCGAAAGATATTGTTCTTTACGGAAAACGTCCGAGCAACGACGCTAATTTATTCAGCTGAATTTGAAAGCGACTTGAAGAACGAGGTTGAGAATTATTGGAATTCCAGCCGTGACTACATCGTAGGAGAGTCAACAAATCTCGCTAGATTCTGCGAAACCGTTGGACCGACCATAATCCATAAAATTCGAGATGCCCAAAGTGCGCCGGATACAGGGGTTCCAATAAAACTAAATCTTGGGTTGACCTTTAAATTCTCAGCGACCGAATTTAACTTTGATTCACTGACAAAAAAACTGAATCAAAAAACAGTTGATATGGAAAAAGCCCTACTTCAGACGCACGTAAATTCCCAAATCACAAAATCATCAGCTTTGGTTCCTTTGAACCGATTGGCTGAGCTGAAGACTGAGACCGACGAACTTAGACGAGAGTTACTTAACGCTCTGACTCACCTCGTATTCAAACATGGGAACACGTTACTGAGGAAGATGAGTCAGACGATATATCACGACGATTATGGTAACCCGTATTATGACAAGTTTAGAAGGGAGCAGGAGTACTTCATCAAGACCGTGATGTGTAGAGATATTCCTGACCCCGTGTGGAACGCCTTGTTTTTGGACAAGGTAGTTTTGACGCCATTGCAGGTCTTGGACGATCTGCTTCGTCGATATGAAGCAATGCCTGATAGTGCAAGTTGCCTTGACCAAGAGCTGGACCCCGCGATGTCAGGTATCGAGTACGAACGCCTCTGCGCCAAGCTGCTAGAACGCGCGGGCTGGCATACCAAGGTTACAACATCAACTGGAGATCAGGGCGTCGATGTAATTGCAAAAGCGGGGAAGATGAAACTCGTTGTTCAATGCAAATTGAACTCGAACTCTGTCGGGACCGCAGCGGTTCAAGAAATCATCGCGGGGCGAGAGTTTGAACGCGCTGACTTCGCAGCAGTGGTTAGCAATGCAAGTTTTACCCCTTCGGCACAAGGTCTCGCAGCGGCCTCAAATGTAAGCCTACTTCACCATAGCCAATTGGATGAATTTCATACAAAGCTTGGTATTGTGTTTAAACCGATGCAGGATCAAACATCTACACCCATTAAATCGCCCGACCAAATAGCGACTTACCTCGATGCTTTGGATTGCCGACCAATCAATGAAATCGTCCAACAAGCTATGATGTTGACTACAGAACTTGATGACCTTACTCTTGCCCACCAAAGTGACCTACTACTGGATCAAGCAATTGCAGTTGTAGTTAGTAACGATAAAGGTTCTATTTCATTGGTTCAACGTCACTTAAAGGTTGG
>JAYVNK010000070.1:0-6690 GCA_043758475.1 Comamonadaceae bacterium
CTACGTGCCCGTCACGGCGCCGGGCGGGGTGGCAGCCAACAAACACGGCGCCGCGCTCGACTGGCGCGGCCTGTTGTTGGGCACTGTCGGCACGCTTTGTTTGCTCAACGGCATGGTTGCCCTGCACGGTGACACGCAGGCCCAGGCCTTTGCGCTGCTTGGCGGTGCGGTCGTGGCCATCCTGATGTTCGTGTGGTGGCAGCGCCGCTTTGCCGCGCAGGGTGGCGCTCCGCTGATGCACCTGTCGCTGTTCACCTACCGCCAATTCGCCATGGGCAGCATCGTGGCGTTCATTTACGGCACGGCGCTGTTTGGCTCCACCTATTTGTTTCCGGTTTACATGCAGCTGGGCCTGGGCTTGACGGCGTCCACCGTGGGGACCATGCTGTTACCCGCCGGCCTGGTGCTGGCCATCACCATTGCCCTGGTGGGCCGCCTGGCGGACAAACAGCCGGCCTACCGGCTGGTAACGATTGGTTTAAGCCTGCTGGCGCTGGGATTTGCGCTGATGGTCACAGTGGGCATGAAGACCTCAATCTGGCTGATTCTTGTCTGGGCCATTGTGGGGCGGATGGGCTTGGGCTTTGTGCTGCCGTCGCTCAACCTGGGGGCGATGCGCGGCCTGCCACCCGACCTGATTGCGCAAGGTGCCAGCGCCATCAATTTCCTTCGCGCGGCTGGCGGCGCGACCGGGGTGAGCCTGTGTGCCATCGTGCTGGAATGGCGCCTGGGCGCGCACGGCGAGTCGCTGGCCCACCCTTCCACCAATCCGGCCCGGCTGGCCGCTTTCAACGAGTCTTTTCTGATGCTGGCCGTGATTTGCGCGCTGGCGATTGTTGCTGCATGGCAAATGCGTGATAAAAGCCCGTGACCCTGCGCGTCTGGGGGAGTAAACTTGATAGCATGTGCCAACTGCTCGGAATGAACAGCCGCTTGCCGGCCAGCCTGACCCTAAGTTTCACCGGTTTCTCGCAGCGCGGGGGCTGCACCGACCACCATGCCGATGGCTGGGGCATTGCCTTTTTTGAGAGCGAGGGAACCAGCCCCGGGAAAGGCGTGCGCTACTTTGTGGACAAGGAAAGCGCGTCCACCTCGCCGATTGCCAAAATGCTGCGCACCTTTCCCATCAAGAGCCACAACGTGGTCGCACACGTGCGCAAGGCCACGGTCGGCGCGGTGACGCTGGAAAACAGCCACCCGTTTGTGCGCGAACTCTGGGGCCGGTACTGGGTGTTTGCCCACAACGGCGACCTGAAAGATTTCAACCCGCCGCTGCACGGCAGCTTTCGCCCGGTCGGCAATACCGACAGCGAGCTGGCGTTTTGCTGGATTTTGCAGGAACTGGCCAAGTCGCACGCCGGAGTGCCCCGCGTGGAAGAGCTCACACTCACACTGCGCGAGCTGGCACCCAAAATCGCACAGCACGGCACCTTCAACTTTTTGCTCAGCAACGGCCAGGCGCTGTGGGCCCATGCCAGCACGCGGCTGTTTTACCTGGTGCGCGAATACCCTTTTTGCGAAGTACAGCTCAAGGACGAAGACCTGCGTGTCAACCTTGCCGACCTGAACGGCCGCGATGACCGCCTGGCCATCGTGGTGACCGAGCCGCTCACCACCAACGAGGCCTGGACACCCCTGTCGGCCAACGAGCTCACGGTGTTTGTGGATGGCGCGCTGGTGCCGCCGGTCGCCGCCAAAAAGGCGGCAAAGAAGAAAGAGAAAGTGGCTTTGGCGGCCTGAACGGTCAATTTGAAAGCAATTTGCAGAATCGAATTCAAATACCCTTGAATTTGGCTGTTTTAAGCATCAAATTGGGCTATAGCCCCCGTCCACAGTGCACAAGTAGCTATTAAAAAAATAGTAAACGATGCCGGCGTTGCTTGCAGTGTCCGGGTGTGGTCGCCGGACTCAGTTCGACTGCTTGACCTGGGGCCGGACCTGGCCCGGTGCGACAGCGACCAAGAATGCAATTCGCTGCAATAAGCTGCAAGACGTCGCTCAGGTCTTCAAGCGTTTTCAGGCTGGCGTGTTTCATGTGACAGCGCTTGTCAGAATCCAGCCGCCAACGCCCGCGTCAATTCCCCCGCCCCAATCTCCCTGCACCCACTGGCATTCTGCCCGGACCACAGCGGCGAGAAATCGCCAGAACCCAGGCTCTCTGCCTTGGCGCGCAGGGGTGCAATGGCGGCAGTGGCCAGCGGGAAATCAGGCGCAGCAGTGTTGATGGCACCCAGCTCTTTCATGATGCGATTCACGATGCCGCGCGCGGGCCTGCCGGTGAAAAGATTCGTTAGCGCCGTGTGGCGGGCCGCGTCGCTTTTGAGCGCGGCGCGGTGCACCGGGCTGGTCGTGGCCTCAGGGCACAGCAGGTAGGCCGTGCCAATCTGAACCCCGGCTGCCCCAAGGGCCATGGCGGCTGAAACGCCTTGCGCGTCGGCAATGCCGCCCGCTGCAATCACCGGTACTTTGACGGCCCGCACCACTTGGGGTAACAGCGCCATCGTGCCGACCTGGGTGGTCAGGTCGCTTGCGAGAAAAATGCCCCGGTGCCCACCGGCCTCCAGGCCCTGCGCAATGATGGCATCAACCCCTTGCGCTTCAAGCCATCGCGCCTCGTCAACCGTCGTGGCCGATGAAATGATTTTTGAGCCCCAGCCCCGCACGCGCGCCAGCAGTTCGGCGGACGGCAGGCCAAAGTGAAAGCTCACCACCGCTGGTTTGAACGGCTCCAGCACATCGGCATAGGCAGCGCTGAACGGCGCGCGGCCCGGCCCGGCGGGAATGGCGGCTGCGTCAACGCCAAACTCTGTGTAATAAGGTTCCAGTGCGGCCCGCCACGCGGCTTCGCGCTGCAGGCTGGCGGCATTGGCTTCGGGCGGCGCATGGCAAAAGAAGTTCACGTTGGACGGCTGGCGGGTTTGCGCCTTGATGGCCGCCAGCTCTTTGCCCAATGCCTCTGCACTGAGCATGGCACCTGGCAATGAGCCCAACCCACCCGCGTTGCAAACAGACACCGCCATGGCGCTGCCCTGCGCGCCCGCCATGGGAGCCTGGATGATGGGCAAATCGATGCCCAAAAGTTGTTGCAATGTCATGGTCGGTTGAACTCCATTGAACTCGATTAATCCCTTTTGTGAATGTTGTGCGCATAATATGCGCATGCAAGCATCAAGGACTTAAATCATGCCAGTCAGCGCCTACACAGCTACCTCCACATTGCGCAAACGCGCCGTCAACCTGAGCTTGAATGAAAGCTTGGTGGCGCAGGCCAAAGCCTACACCAATAACCTGTCCGCCACCATGGAGACATTGCTTGCCGGCTATGTGACGCAGCAGCAGCACACCCGCCAAGCGCGCCAGAAGATGGCCGATGACTGCGTTTACGACTGGAACGCCGTGCACGCCAAGCTAGGTTCATTTGCTGACGCCCATTCCACGCTTTGAAACTCCGGTAAGAGTGCGATGCCATGGCGCAGTTCGACGTGCATCAAAATATCGGGGCCTTGAGAAAATCCATTCCATTTGTGGTGGTGGTCCAGTCATCACTGTTTGACGGCTACCGCAGGCGCATGGTCGTGCCGCTAGTGCGTCGCAGCGCCATGCCCGGTCGTGCAGGGAGCGTCGGTTCCCGGATGAACCCGGTGTTCCAGGTCAAAGGCATCGACGTGGTGTTGCATCCGCTGGACATGGTGTCGGTTGCGATGGATCAACTGGGTGCGCAGGTAGCCTCGCTCGCCGATCAAGGACTGGCAATCTCGGATGCCCTGGACGAGTTGCTGACCCGCTCGTGGGGGTGAAAGTTACCCTGCGGACTCACGTCGCTCCGGCTCGACGTCGATTCACCGTTGCCCCACTCTCACATCCCCAAACACCCTCTGCGCCTCACGCGGCAGGCCGCGCCAGTACTGCGGGCTGCCGGTCACGGTGCCTCCAAGGGCTGCTGCCGCTTCCCAGGGCCAGCGCGGTTTGTACATCAGCGCGCGGGCCAGGGCGATCAGGTCGGCATCACCGGCTTGCAGAATGTCCTCGGCTTGGTTGGGCTGGGTGATCAGGCCCACGGCGGTGGTCGTCATGCCGGTGGCTTTGCGGATCTGGCCGGCAAAGGGCACCTGGTAGCCCGGCCCGATGGCAATCTTCTGCTGGGGCGACGCGCCGCCGGACGACACGTGGATGAAGTCGCAACCCAGCGCCTTCAGGCGATGTGTAAATTCAATCGTCTGGGCCAGGTCCCAGGCACCGTCTACCCAGTCGGTGGCCGACACCCGCATGCCCACCGGGCCGTTGAACGCCTGGCGCACGGCCGCAAAAACTTCCAGCGGAAACCGCATGCGGTTGTCCGGGCTGCCGCCGTAGTCGTCCGTGCGCTGGTTGGCGATGGGCGACAGAAACTGGTGCAGCAAATAGCCATGGGCTCCGTGCAGCTCAATGGCCTCGATGCCAATGCGCTGCGCGCGCTGGGCGGCGGCCACAAACGCGTCGCGCACGATGGCCATGTCAGCCAAACTGATTTCTATTGGCGGCGCTTCATTGGGCAACTGCGGCAAAGCCGACGGCCCCAGAGGCTGCCAGCCACCCTGATCGAGCCGAACCAGTTGCCCGCCCCGCCACGGCAGCGCGCTGGACGCCTTGCGGCCCGCGTGTGCAAGCTGAATGCAGACCGGCATTGGCGGTGCCAGTTTGCGCGCACGGTGCAGCAGGTCGCCCAATGCCTTTTCGGTGCGGTCGTCCCACAGCCCGAGGCAACCGTGGGTGATTCGCCCGGTCTCTGTCACGCCCGTGGCCTCGATGGTCAGCATGCCCGCGCCGCTGTTGAGCAGGCTGGTCCAGTGCGCCAGATGCCAGTCGGTGGCCTCGCCGCCCTGGGCCAGGTATTGGCACATGGGTGCGATGACGATGCGGTTGGCCAGCACCAGGCCACCGGTTGGGGACGACAGGGAGAATGGGGTGAAGAGCAGGCTCACGCGGACAACTTTCAAGGGGAAATGAGGGGTAGCGCTCAGTGGACCGCTGGATGAAACCCAATTGTGTCATGGGGGGGAAACATCGACGTCGGGGGCTGGCACAGCACTGGTAGGACAATACGGCCATGACCCTGACCGAACTCAAATACATCGTCGCCGTGGCGCGCGAGCGGCACTTTGGCAAGGCGGCAGACGCATGCTATGTGTCGCAGCCCACGCTGTCGGTGGCGGTGAAGAAGCTGGAAGAAGAGCTGGGCTTGAAATTGTTCGAACGCAGCGCCAATGAGGTCACCGTCACGCCGCTGGGCGAAGAGATCGTGCGCCAGGCGCAAAGCGTGCTGGAGCAGGCCGCCAACATCAAGGAGATTGCCAAACGTGGCAAAGACCCGCTGGCGGGCGCGCTGAAGCTGGGCGTGATTTACACCATCGGCCCGTATTTGCTGCCCGACCTGGTGCGCCAGATGATCACCCACACGCCGCAGATGCCGCTCATCCTGCAGGAGAACTTTACCGTCAAGCTGCTGGAGATGCTGCGCACCGGCGAGATTGACTGCGCGATTCTGGCCGAGCCGTTCACCGACACCGGGCTGGCGCTGGCGCAACTGTATGACGAGCCGTTTTATGCGGCCGTGCCCACCACCCACCCGCTGGCCATGCATGCCACCGTGTCCACCGAAGAGCTGAAAAAAGAGACCATGCTGCTGCTGGGCGCCGGCCACTGTTTCCGCGACCACGTGCTGGAGGTGTGCCCCGAGTTCGCCCGGTTTTCCAGCAACACCGAAGGCATCCGCAAGAGCTTTGAGGGCTCGTCGCTGGAGACCATCAAGCACATGGTAGCGGCCGGCATGGGCGTCACCCTGGTGCCGCGCCTGAGCATTCCCAAAGAGGCTTTGGCAGCCAAGCCCAAGCGCCATGAGGAAGCGTTTGTGAAGTACCTGCCGTTTGAGGGCGACCCGCCAGTGCGCCGCGTGGTGCTGGCGTGGCGGCGCAGCTTCACGCGGTATGAGGCGATTGCCGCGCTGCGCAACGCCATCTACGCGTGTGAGTTGCCGGGCGTCAAGCGGCTGTCGTGAATCGCATTTATTATTTCGCCAGACTTTTTTACCGCTCCACTACAACACCGATTTTTTAAAGGAAAGAAACCATGGCCACATCATCCGTCAAGTTATCCACCAAACTGCCACCGCCCCTGAGAATCGGAATCAGCATCGGCATCAGCGAAAAAGACCGCGCCGCCATTGCCAGCGGCCTGAGCCGCCTGCTGGCCGACACCTACACGCTCTACCTCACCACCCACAACTTTCACTGGAACGTGACCGGCCCCATGTTCAACACGCTGCACCAGATGTTCATGGTGCAGTACACCGAGCTGTGGACGGCGGTGGACCCGATTGCCGAGCGCATCCGCTCGCTCGGCCACCCGGCACCTGGCTCGTACGCACAGTTTGGCATGCTGGCGTCGATTGCCGACGCGCCCGCCACGCCGCCCAAGGCGCTGGACATGGTGCGCATTCTGGTGCAAGGCCATGAAGCCGTTGCGCGCACGGCCCGCGCGCTTTTCCCCACCGCCGACAAAGCCAGCGACGAGCCCACCGCCGACCTGCTGACGCAGCGCCTGACGGTGCATGAGCAGACGGCGTGGATGCTGCGCTCCTTGCTGGAAGAATAGTCTGGTCCATCAGGCAGCGTTACAGCAGACCCCTCAGCCGCCGCCTGAGGTGCCGTCGCG
>JAYVNK010000071.1:0-19328 GCA_043758475.1 Comamonadaceae bacterium
TTGTCATCTTCATGCTTGTTTCTCCATCTGAATTTAGATGGGGCAAGCGTGCGCTATTCAGGGATGACTGACAAGGTTGGGGTTCATGGAGCGCTTACGTTCTATCAGCGTCTCCTGAAAGCAGGAAAAGCAAAGAAGGTCGCATTGGTCGCGTGCATGCGCAAGTTGCTGACAATCTTGAATGCCATAGTCAAATCAGGCACGCCATGGAACGAAAATTTGCACACCCGGGAGGTCGAAAATGCTTGACTTTTAAGACAGTTGCTTTTTCGTTAGACGTCGACTCTTCGTAACGCCTTCGGTGGGACATGGTTGAGCTCTTTCAGGATTGCTGGCACGCGCGGGACAAGGTGCTCTACGCGATTACTCAGCGCATTAACCACCAGAACAGCAATGGGCAAGGTCGCCAAGTTCTGTTGAAATTCAAGGTTTTGGTCCATAGTCAGAAAGACATCAAACCTCGTCGCGGCGAGAGCCAGAAGTTTTCCGTTCTTGATGCCAGCCCATCCGCTGCGCGAAACGGTGGAATATTCGTGCCCTACCAGCAAAGCCCCAAGCCTGCGAGGAAGGTCTTCGTCAAGCAGGATGCGCATCTGGTATGAGTGCAGCGTGGGCCTCTTCAAGAACCGCTACGGCCAGTTCGCGACTGACGGACGGGAAGTCATCCAAAAATACTTCCAAAGAGTCGCCAGCTTCTAAGTGATCGAAGAGGGTCTTGACGGGCACTCGAGTGCCGGTGAAAACGGGAGTTCCACTGTGGATCTCTGGATCAACGGTGATCGATGGCTTCTTCATGGCAGCGCTCCAATTTGCAAGGCAACAATGCAGTGTACCGTGGTGGGTGTTTGCCGACGGTCTAACGCTTGAGTTCACCTGCATGCGAAGGCTGGCGAAGCCAGCCGTAGTATGTCAGGTGCAACGAATAGCGTTTATCCGCCGCCGCACGATGCCAGCCAAAGGCAGCGAACTCAAACGCGGCGGATAAACCTTGTTGGACTGAAGCGCGACCGTGAATGAACGGTACGCTTTTGAGAAGGCATGAATCCTAAACATAATGGGGATTGTAAGGTTCAGCCCACATTGTGAAAGGTCAGTGGGTGTCCGATGCAAGGGTCGCGATAACAGGTGCCACCTGTGAGGTCTGTGAGTGCCACGGATATGCTGTTTCGTGAGGCAAAGCAGGCGGTGGGACGGGTAACCTCAACGCAGGCTGTTGTCCTAGCTTGTATTGGGCCGTTCCCTGCAGGGTACATAGCCGACGATCTCTTCCGGCCAGGCGGCCGCGTGAACGTGTCTCTCGGAGGCGACCATGCGACGACGTTGCGAGAGATGTGCAGCCGAATGGAGCAGCGATGCAAGGGTTGTTAGTTACCCGGGGCTTCGCCTTCGGTCAACGGAACGTGAATGGAAGGCGGCATGACGAACAAGCAACTGTCCTAGAAGTCAAGCATTTTTGGCCTCCTGCGTGTGCAAATTGTTGTTCCATGGTGAGCCTGATTTGACGACAGCATTCAGGATCGTCAGTAGCTTACGCATGCACGCGACCAAGGCGACCTTTTTTGGTTTTCCTGCTGCCAAGAGACGCTGATAGAACCCACGAATCGCAGGATTGAAACGAGTAGCTGCCAGTGTGGTCATCCAGAATGGTCACGTATAGCGCGGTACGCAGCGTGGTGCGCCCGCCGCTTGTGCAGCGCCCACCCTTGAAGCGATCATTCCAACGGATGGCTGCGCCACCTGCTGAACTTCAAAAGTCAAACAACAGCACATGCCCACAGCGTCAACAGGCCCAGGTTGATGGACTCAGCGTAGCGGCATGAACGAAGAGCTGTCGGCCCGAGCCGACGCAGGGGACACCCGCGGAGCTGAGTGCGCCGTCGGCCTGATCACGCCCGGAAGGAAAACGCTACAAAATAAGTAGCTATTTATGCATACTATTCGGGAGCTAAAGGCCTATTTCTCTGATAAAAACAGCCCCAAAAAACCGTTCAACCGAAAAACTAACCCTCAGGTTAATTTATAGGCCAAAAAGCATCAAATCAGCAACCGAGACGACTTGGGCACGTGCGCCATCAAAAACTCCATCTGATCGGCCAAAATGCGGCGATTGCGCAGGATGAGGTCTTCCCATAGGCTGGGCACGTAGGGCGCGTAGAGCAGCGGCATCAAGGGGGAGCAGACGGCCCTAGACCGACGCGGCGGACAGCCGCGGAGCTGAGTGCGCCGTTGACCTGATCCCACCCCGAAAGCCGCATTTCCCTGTCGATCACATCCAGAGAATTACGACCTGGCATTCGCCAAGCGCAACATCAAAGTCATTGGATGCAGGGGCGACACCTGAAACCCGTAATGCTCATAAAACTGCTTGGCGCGCTCATCAATGGCGTGTACCAGCAAGGCTCTCACCCCGGCGTCTTCTGAGACCACCAGCACGCGCCTGACGGCATCCTGGAGCAAGCCTGCGCCGAGCTTCAAGCCCTGGGTGCGAATGTCAACCGCAAGCCGCGCCAGCACCATCACAGGAACGAGGTCTGGCATGTTTCGCCGGGTGGAGGTTGTCGCGTCCGCGTGTGAGACAGCACCTGCCGCGAGGGCGTAGTAACCGAACACGCGATGCTCGGGATCTGCCACGACAAAGGTGCGGCTGGCACCACCGGACTGGTTGGCCGTGGCACGGCGTTGAAGCCAGGTGTTCAGCGCCGCTTGCCCGCAGTCAAATTCGGTGAGGATGTGATGGGCTGCCAGAGGCTGCGGCGCATCCAGCAGCAGGCTCATGGCGGGCCTATGCCTGGCTCATGCTTGACCCATGCGCCAAGGTGCTTTGACAGCCATTAACCGTTCAAGACCGGGGCTGGCCTTCGGCGGGGCATCCAGGCGACGCACGAATTGCTGAAACTGATCGGCATCCAGGCGGAAAAACACCTGATCCAACAACACCTCCTGAGCCTTGTCGCAGGCCACTTCCAGCATGAAATCTGAACGGTTTTTTCCGAGCAGACTCGCGGCTTGGTCGATCAAGTCCCGTTGGGCGGGCATGGCCCGCAGATTGATGGCGGCATCACGGTTCATAATTACTTTTGTGTATTCAATAGATACACGAATTATGGACTCTCCAGGCCATCGACGTCAATCAACAACAAATTTGCTACAACTAAAGCAGCTATCCATGCATACTGGACAAGGGCTAGAGGCCCATTTTATTCAAAAAAATCGGCTCAAACAGCAATTCCACCCACAGGTTAATTTTTAGACCGAAAAGTGTCAAACCAGCAGGCGAGATGACTTGGGCACGTGCGCCATTAAAAACTCCATCTGATCCGCCAGGATGCGGCGGTTGCGCAGAATGAAGTCTTCCCACAGGCTGGGCACGTAGGGCGCGTACAGCAGCGGCATGTGGGCCTGCTCGGGGGTGCGGTGGCTCTTGCGGTGGTTGCAGGGGCGGCACGCGGTAACCACATTCATCCAGCCATCCACACCGTTTTGCGCAAACGGAATGATGTGCTCCCGCGTCAGATCTTCTTCCACAAAATGGTCGCCGCAGTAGGCACACACATTGCGGTCGCGCACAAACAGCTTGCTGTTGGTCAGGCTGGGGCGCAAGTTGAAAGGGTTGATGCTGGGCACGCCCTTGGTGCCGATGATGCTGTTCACCGCGATGATCGACTGCTCGCCGGTGATGGCGTTGTGCCCGCCATGGAACACGGCCACCTCGCCGCCAGATTCCCAGCGCACTTCCTCCGCCGCGTAGTGGATCACCGCCTGTTCAAGCGAAATCCAAGATTGGGGCAACCCCTGGGCTGACAGCTTCAAGACCTTCAAAACACGCCTCCAGACAAGAACGCAACGAGTCTCAGGCCGCACCACAATACAAGTTGCAGCACGGCTAGGACACAATATAACCTGTTTTTGTGTCAATCTGGCCTCAAGGGCTTTGCCAAAAGGCACCGCCCGCTATCAAAAAAAATATCTGTTGAATGATGTTCTGGATGAAGGTTTACCGATGAAAGTCTTTCGGGGCTTTAACCACCCTGGCATTGCGCCCGCCTGCGCGCTGACGATTGGCAATTTTGACGGCGTACACCGTGGCCACCAGGCCATGCTGGCATTGCTGCGCAGCGAGGCGCAACAGCGCGGCGTGCCCAGTTGCGTGCTGACGTTTGAGCCCCATCCGCGCGACTATTTTGCCAAGGCAAACCACAAGCCCGACCTGGCCCCGGCCCGCATTGGCACGCTGCGCGACAAGCTGACTGACCTGGCGCGCTCGGGCGTAGACCAGGCTGTGGTGCTGCCGTTCAACGCCCACCTCGCCGCACAGCCGCCCCAAGCGTTCATTGACGACGTGCTGGTAGGCGGCCTGGGCGCGAAATACATTCTGGTAGGCGACGATTTCCGCTTTGGCACAAAGCGAACCGGCGACTACGCGATGCTTGATGCCGCAGGTGATATTCGCGCTGACGGCAGGGGATTTGATGTCGCACGCATGAACAGCTACGAGGTCCACAATCTGCGCGTCTCCAGCTCGGCCGTGCGCGAAGCGCTGACGCAGGACCGCATGGGGGACGCAGCCCGGCTTCTGGGGCGGCCCTACCGTATATCCGGCCACGTGGTGCATGGCCGCAAGCTGGGGCGCGTGCTGGGGTTTCCCACGCTCAATTTGCGGTTTGCGCACTGGAAGCCGGCCGCCAGCGGCATCTTCGTCGTGAAGGTTTATGGCTTGGGCACGCACGCTGACGACGCGCTGCAGGGCGTAGCCAATCTGGGAGTGCGGCCATCGTTGCACCCCGATGACGTCAATGGCGGCCGCGTATTGCTTGAGACCCATTGCCTGGACTGGCCATCCGTGTGGGGGCCAGACGAGGGTTACGGTAAAATCATCCGCGTGGAACTGCTGCACAAACTGCATGGCGAACTCAAGTACGACGGTCTGGAAGCCCTGACAACGGGCATTGCCAAAGACTGTGATGACGCACGCGCCTGGTTTGCATCGCACACGGCCACCCAAACCCCTTCAGCGCTGCCCATTCCGACGCCGCCCCTTCAGGCCCGAATTTGACCGGGCAGACCCCCAGGTCAGCGACGCACTTTGCCCCGCGTCACAAAAAATGGTCGTACCGGCTGGTTGCCTGTTTGTACCGCCCAATTTTACCGGTTTGACACGCAGGCCGCTTGCCTGGTGCACCCCAAAAAATTTCCCCCTCGCTGAGTATTCCCCATGACTGAAAAAGCTGAAACCGCCGCCGTTGACTACCGCAGCACGCTGAACCTGCCCGACACGCCCTTCCCGATGCGCGGCGATCTGCCCAAGCGCGAACCGGGCTGGGTGAAGGAGTGGGACGAGAAAGGCATCTACAAAAAGCTGCGTGATGCGCGGCATGGTGCACCCAAGTTCATCCTGCATGACGGCCCACCGTATGCCAACGGGCAACTGCACGTGGGCCACGCGGCCAACAAGATTTTGAAGGACATGATTGTCAAGGCACGCCAGCTCAAAGGCATGGACGCGCAGTACATCCCTGGGTGGGACTGCCACGGTTTGCCGATTGAAAACGCGATTGAGAAACTGCACGGCAGGAATTTGAGCCGAGACGAGGTGCAATCAAAAAGCCGTGCCTTCGCCACCGAGCAAATCGCGCAGCAGATGACCGACTTCAAACGCGTGGGCGTGCTAGGCCAGTGGGACAAGCCGTATCGCACGATGGACTTTGTCACCGAAGCGAACGAACTGCGCGCGCTGAAACGTGTGGTCGAGCGCGGCTTTGTGTACCGCGGGCTCAAGCCGACGTACTGGTGCTTTGACTGCGGCTCGTCGTTGGCCGAATTCGAGATCGAATACGCGGACAAAAAATCGCAGGCGCTGGATGCGGGGTTCTTGTGCGCCGAGCCTGCCAAACTTGCAGCAGCGTTTGGGTTGCCCAAGCTCGATAAAGACGCCTTCGCAGTGATCTGGACGACCACCGCGTGGACGATCCCCGCCAACCAGGCGCTCAACCTAAACCCCGAGTTGACCTACGCCCTGGTGGACACACCCCGCGGTCTCTTGGTGCTGGCGGAGTCGCTGGTGGACGCATGCCTGGCGCGCTACCAGCTCACGGGCACAGTGCTGGCCACGTGCGCAGGCGAGAAGCTGGCTCTGATCAACTTCAAACACCCACTGGCCCACGTGCACGCGGGCTACGACCGTGCAAGCCCCGTGTACCTGGCCGACTATGCCACCGCAGACGACGGCACGGGCGTGGTGCACTCCGCGCCCGCGTACGGCGTGGAAGACTTCAACTCCTGCATCAAAAACGGCATGACGTATGACGGCGTGTTGAATCCCGTTCAAGGAAATGGCGTTTACGCTCCAGATTTGCCGCTGTTTGGCGGGCAATTCATCTGGAAGGCGGCGCCGGTGGTGGTTGAGGCGCTGCGCGATGCAGGCCGCCTGTTTGCCACGCAGAACATCGAGCACAGCTACCCCCATTGCTGGCGGCACAAGACGCCGGTGATCTACCGAGCCTCGGCCCAGTGGTTCATCCGCATGGATGAGGGCGTGGGGGTCTTCACCATCGACAAGGCCCCAATGACGCTGCGCCAAACCGCCTTGGCAGCCATCGAATCGACCCAGTTCTATCCCGAGAACGGCAGAGCGCGTCTACGCGACATGATCGCGGGCCGGCCCGACTGGTGCATCAGCCGCCAGCGCAACTGGGGGGTGAACATTCCCTTCTTCATGCACAAAGCCACCGGCGAGTTGCACCCGCGCACGATGGAGATCATCGACCAGGCGGCAGCCATCGTCGAAAAAGGCGGCGTCGAGGCTTGGAGCAAATTGAGCGCGACCGACGTGTTGGGGGCAGAGGGCGCTGATTACGACAAAAGCACCGACATCCTGGAAGTGTGGTTTGACTCGGGCACCACGCACTTCACCGTGCTCAAAGGCAGCCACGGCGACAAGGATGCGCAAGGTCGGTATCTGCACGCCCACAACACCGGCCCCGAGGCCGATCTGTACCTCGAAGGCCACGACCAGCACCGGGGTTGGTTCCACTCATCGCTCCTGACCAGCGCAGCCATGAATGGCCGCGCACCGTACCGAGGGCTGTTAACGCACGGCTTCACCGTCGACGGGCAAGGCCGAAAGATGAGCAAAAGCCTGGGCAACTACATGCCGCTGGCGGAGTCCGCACAAAAATACGGTGGCGAGATTTTGCGTCTGTGGTGCGCTGCAACCGACTACTCGGGTGACTTGGGGATCGACGACAAAATCCTCGCCCGCGTGGTGGACACCTACCGGCGCATCCGCAACACGCTCAAATTTTTGATGGCCAACATCAGCGATTTTGATCCCACCAAAGACGCAGTGCCGCTGGACCAAATGCTGGAGATTGACCGTTACGCCATCGCCCGCGCAGCGCAATTGCAGGCGGAGATTCTGGCGCATTACGAGGTGTACGAATTCCATCCCGTGGTGACCAAACTCCAACTGTATTGCAGCGAGGACCTGGGCGGCTTCTACCTCGACGTGTTGAAGGACCGGCTCTACACCACGGCTGCGAAATCACTGGCCCGGCGCAGTGCGCAAACCGCGCTGCACCAGATCACCCACGCCATGCTGCGCTGGATGGCACCGTTCTTGAGCTTTACGGCGGAAGAAGCGTGGAAACTGGTAGGCAACTCCGAGAGCATCTACACACAAACCTACGCTATGCTTGCCGCGCCAGATGAGGCTTTGCTTGCCAAATGGACACGCATCCGCGAAATCCGCGATGCCGTGAACAAGCACATTGAAGTTTTGCGTGCCGACGGCAAGGTCGGCTCGTCCCTGCAAGCCAGCGTAGAACTCATGGTCAACGCGCAGGACCATGCCCTGCTCGGCAGCCTGGGCGATGACCTGAAATTCGTGTTCATCACGTCTACTATTGAATTAGTAGCTGGCGATGCACTATTCACAAGGGCTACCGCCTCAAAAGATACCAAATGCGAGCGCTGCTGGCATTACCGAGACGATATTGGCATCGATGCAGCCCATCCCACCATTTGTGGCCGTTGCACCAGCAACCTCTACGGCGCGGGTGAAGTCAGGGAGTTTGCCTGATGGCGAAAGGCGCCAAGACATTCACCGCCGGGTCGTCCGTTGGCAGCATGCTGACGTGGCTGGCGCTGGCGGTGATCATCATCATTGCCGACCAGTTCACCAAGGTGCTGATCGTGGGCTACTACAGCCTGGGCGACAGCACCCACGTTACCAACTTCTTCAACGTGGTTCGCGCGCACAACACCGGCGCAGCATTTTCATTTCTGGCCGGGGCCGGGGGCTGGCAGCGCTGGTTTTTTACCGGCATTGGCCTGATGGCGGCAGGCTTCATTGTGTGGATGCTCAAGTCCCATCCCGGCCAGAAGCTGTTTTCATTTGCCATGGCCTGCATTCTGGGTGGGGCCATTGGCAACGTGATTGACCGCGTTGTGCACGGCTACGTGGTGGACTTTCTGGATTTTCACTGGAACTGGCTGGCACCCGTGTTCCCCGGCGGGCACTTTCCGGCTTTCAACATTGCCGACAGCGCCATCAGCATTGGCGCGGTCTGCCTGATACTGGACGAGTTGCGCCGCGTGCGCCGGGGCAGATAATCACCTCAACACAGGCAACAGCCACGCTTTGACCCACCTGCTCAATCTTCTGGCCGCCATTGCCCTGCTGGTGTGGGGCACGCACCTGGTGCGCACCGGCATCCTGCGGGTTCTGGGCGCCAGCCTGCGCAATGTGCTGGCCAAAAGCGTCACCAACCGATTTACCGCCGCCATGTCCGGACTTGGCGTGACGGCCCTGGTGCAAAGCAGCACCGCCACGGCGCTCATCGTCTCGGCGTTTGTCGGCCAAGGCTTGATGACACTGCCCTCTGCACTGGCTGTGATGCTGGGGGCCGACATTGGCACCAGCCTGATGGCGGTGGCTTTTTCGCGCGATCTGTCTTGGCTCTCGCCCCTGTTTATTTTCATTGGTGTGGTGCTGTTCATCACGCGCCAGTCCACCACGATTGGCCGCGTGGGGCGCGTGCTGATCGGGCTGGGGCTGATGCTGCTGGCACTGCGCCTGGTGACGCAATCTGCCAACGTGCTGACGCAGGCGGCTGCCGTCAAGGCCCTGCTGGCCTCGCTGACCAGCGATTTGCTGCTGGAAATTTTCGCAGGCGCACTGTTGGCCGTGCTGTCGTATTCCAGCCTGGCCATCGTGCTGCTCACGGCCACGCTGGCGTCCACCAACGTCATTCCGATTGACGTGGCGCTGGGGCTGGTGCTGGGAGCAAACCTGGGCAGTGGCCTGCTGGCGGTGCTCACCACGCTCAGCGCAAAGATCGAGACGCGCCAGGTGCCGCTGGGCAACCTGATTTTCAAACTGCTGGGCATTGCCATGGCCGCGCCGCTGATTGGCCTGTGGCTGGGGTATGTGCCCAAGGTGATGGCAGATGCCGCCACGCTGGTAGTGCTGTTTCATCTCACGTTCAACGTCGTGGTGGGCCTGCTGTTCATCGGCATTACGCAGGTGGTTGCCGCCTGGGTAGAAAAGTTGGTGCCCCGCTCCGATAAAAGCACGGTGGCGGGCCGCCAACGGCATCTGGACCCGACTGCCTTGTCCACGCCCTCGCTGGCCATCTCATGCGCCGTGCGCGAGGCCATGCACCAGGCCGATGTGGTGGAGACCATGCTGCTGGGCGCATTGAACGTCATCCGGCACAACGACCGCAAACTCGGCCAGGAGCTGCGCAAGATGGACGACACGGTGGACGAGCTGTACTCCGACATCAAGTACTACCTGACCAAAATCTCGCGCGAGGCGCTGGGCGAAAACGAAGCCCGCCGCTGGACTGACATCATCAGTTTCACCATCAACATGGAGCAGATTGGCGACATCATCGAACGCGTGATCCAGGACATTGAAGACAAGAAAATCAACCCCGGGCGGGAATTCTCGGATGCCGGCATGGCGGAGATCTGCGACCTGCATGCGCGCCTGGTGGACAACCTGCGGCTGGGGATGAGCGTGTTTTTAAATGGCAATGTGCGCGACGCGCAGAAGCTGCTGGAAGAAAAAACCCGTTTCCGCGACCTGGAGCGCGAATACGCCAGCACCCACCTGGGCCGGCTGAGCCTGAACACCATGCAGAGCATCGAGACCAGCTCGCTGCACCTGGACCTGATCAGCGACTTGAAACGCATCAATTCGCACATCTGCTCGATTGCCTACCCCATCCTCGATTCAGCCGGGGCGCTGGTGCCGAATCGGCTGCGGCAGTCTGTGATTGACAAGCATTTGGTTTGACTGAATGGGGGGAGTTGAATCAGATTTTTTTTCCGATTCAGCCTATGATTTCTTACTAAATTAAGAATTTCCTACTTTTCAAATGCAAATCGGGAGCGCACTTGCCACAGGTCCGAGTACGGGAAAAACACCAGGTCACGCTGCCCATTTCTATCGTGCGGGACGCAGACCTCCATGAGAACGACATGCTGGATGTGGCCTACAAAAATGGCGTAATTACCTTGAGCATCAAAAAAGCCGCTGCAAAAAAACGCTCGTTGATGGACTTTGTCGGTACCACCCGCGGCGTGTACGGTCAAAACGCGGCACAAGTGGCCCAGTATCTGGACAGCGAACGCGACACCTGGGATCGATAGGCTGTGCAGACGATTGCGCAAGCCCTGGCCAAAATGCAGGGCCAACGGGTCTATTTCGACACCCATATTCTGAACTATGTGCTGGAAGCCGCCTCAGGCTATGTGGACGTATGCCTGCCATTTTTCACGGCCGTTGCCGAACAGGACATCATGGGCTGCACCGGGGAAATCACGCTGGCGGAGTTGCTGGTGAAGCCCATGCGCACCAACGACATGGTGAGCATGAGCAAAATCCGCGCGCTGTTTGACGATGGTTACTTTGAGACCTTTGCCCACCATCGCGAATCCCTTGAGCTGGCTGCCCACCTGCGTGCCACACAGGGCCTCAAAATGATCGATGCCATCCACGCCGCTGCTGCCATCCGGGGCGGCTGCGGCTATTTGCTGACGCACGACAGGCAGATTGACCGGCAAACTCGGGGCATTGAGGTTGTGAATATCGATGCGTGGCTGGTGCCGCCATTGCAGAAAAAGTGAGAGGCCACATGGCAATGCGATGATCGACCGGATGCCTCAGCGCGTCACAGCGTCAAAATTGTGCAGCCCGTGGTCTTGCGCGCTTCCAGCGCCCGGTGCGCTGCCTGCACATCGGCCAGCGGGAAGCGCTGGTCAATGCGGATTTTCACGTCACCACTGAGCACCACCGCAAACAGATCGTCGGCCATTGCCTGCGTGGCCTCGCGCGTCGCGATGTGGGTGAACAATGTCTGGCGCGTCACATACAGCGAGCCCTTGGCCCCCAGCAGGCCGGGCGCAAACGGCGCTACCGGGCCAGACGCATTGCCAAAGCTGGCCATCAGGCCAAACGGCTGCAGGCAATCAAGCGATTTGTCCCACGTGTCTTTGCCAACCGAGTCGTACACCACCTTCACACCTTTGCCGCCCGTGATCTCTTTCACACGCGCCAGAAAATCTTCTTTTGCGTAGTTGATGACGTGCGATGCGCCCATCTCTTTGGCCAGCGCGCATTTGGAATCCGAACCTGCGGTGCCAATCAGCCGGTAGCCCAGCGCCTTGGCCCATTGGGTGGCAATCAGGCCGACACCGCCAGCGGCCGCATGAAACAGCACAAAATCACCAGCCTGCAAGCCGCCTCGGGGCAGGGTTTTCTTGAGCAGGTACTGCGCCGTCAAGCCCTTGAGCATCATGGCAGCGCCCGTCTCAAAGCTGATCGCATCGGGCAGCTTGCAGACGGTCTTGGCCGGCATCACACGCTGTTCGCAGTAGCTGCCCGGGCCGCTTGCGTAGGCCGCGCGGTCGCCCACCTTCAAGTGCGTCACACCCTCGCCCACGGCCTCCACCACGCCAGCACCTTCACCGCCCAGGATCAACGGCAGGGGAAGTGTGTACAGGCCAGTGCGCTGGTAGACATCAATGAAGTTCAGGCCCACCGCATGGTGGCGGATGCGAATCTCGCCCGCACCGGGTTCGCCCACGGTCACATCGACCAGCTTGAGTTCTTCGGGGCCGCCGTTGCGGTCAATCTGTATGGCTTTGCTCATTTCTAAATCTCCTGTTGTGTTATTGCAGTTTGCGGGCGCAATGGTGCCATGAATTGCAAAGCCTTGCCAGGACTCAATTCGCATCGCCTTGTTAAAGTCGGTCGCATGAACCAACGCCTCACCCCCGCCACAGCAGCCCTGCTGGTGGTCCCGCCACTGCTGTGGGCTGGCAATGCCGTGGTGGGGCGCATGGTAAACGGCCTGGTGCCGCCCATCACGCTGAACTTTTTGCGCTGGGTGTTGGCGTTTGTCCTGCTGCTGCCTCTGGCCTACGAGGTGCTCAAGTTCGGTAGCACGCTGTGGCCGCACTGGCGGCGCTATGCGCTGCTGGGCTTGCTGGGTGTGGGCTGCTACAACGCATTGCAGTACCTGGCGCTGAAGACATCGACGCCCTTGAATGTGACGCTGGTGGCCTCCAGCGCGCCGGTCTTCATGCTGGGCATGGGCCGCCTGTTTTTTGGGCAGGTAATCTCAAAACGGCAAATGCTGGGCGCGGTGCTTTCGATTGCAGGCGTGCTGCTGGTGCTGAGCCGGGGCGAGTTATCGCAACTTGCCAACTTTAAGCTAGTCCCTGGCGACGTGTATGTGCTGGTCGCCGCCATTGCCTGGGCCTGGTATAGCTGGCTGCTGAGCCAGCCGAAGGACCCACCCGCCATCCGCTCTGACTGGGCCGCTTTCTTGATGGCACAAATTATGTTTGGCCTGGGCTGGTCCGGCCTGTTTGCGGGCAGTGAATGGGTTTTGAGCAAGGACGCGCAAATCGTCTGGGGCTGGCCGCTGGCGGCTGCGCTGGTCTACGTGGCAGTGGGTCCGGCCATACTGGCGTACCGCTGCTGGGGCGTGGGCGTGCAGCGCGTGGGGCCAGCAGTGGCGGGGTTTTTCAGCAACCTCACGCCGCTGTTTGCCGCTGTCATGTCAGCCGCGTTTCTGGGTGAGCCGCCGCATGGGTACCACGCGCTGGCGTTTGCGCTGATCGTGGGCGGGATTCTGGTGTCGTCGCGCAGGGCGTAAACAGGGTTTGCAAAGCGAACAATGACATACACCACTAACATACACCCTTCATTTTTTCTGACTCCCAGACTGAAATGCAACGCTCGCAAATTTACCTCTCTGAATCCCATTTAAGCCATCTTGCGGTGTACGCACGCGCACGCGGCACCACCCAAAGCGCGTTGATACGCGAGGCACTGGACGAGTATCTTGTCCGCCATGCGCCGATAGACAGGCGCGCCCTTCACCGCCATGCATTTGGGGCCTGGGCACCCAATGCGGATGCACCAACGCTTGCGCAATTGCGCAGCGAAGAACGGAATTTTGACCTCCCAGCGATGAAAAAACGGTGAGTGCCGCAGCGACCACCCGCAAGCCCTGCTTGCTCGACACCGACGTATTGATTGACTATTTGCGCAGACACCCCAAGGCCGCAGCGTTGTTTGACAAGCTGCCTGACGACTGCGCCATCTGCGCCATGTCAGTGGCCGAGCTGCATGCGGAGGTGCGCGAAGGCGCTGAGCGGGATGCCCTCAAGACGTTGCTCAGCAGCTTCACGCTGATTGAGGTGTCTGCAGAAATAGCAGTTCAAGCCGGCCTGTTGCGCCGCGACTGGGGCAAGTCGCACGGCGTCGGCCTGAACAATGCATTGATAGCTGCCACCGCGCTTCATTGCGAGCGCGTGCTGCTGACTCTGAACGGCAAGCATTTCCCGATGCTTGGCAAGGGCCAACTGGTTGTGCCTTACAAAAAACCGTAGCCGGGCGGGTTCGGGTTCGGGCTCGATGCAGCCGCTCGAGTCATGGCTGCACCCGGACAAACCGCTGCGCACGCTTGCCGGTATCCACTTCAGACGTGTACACGCTACCCCAAGCATCCACGGCGATGTTGTGGACCCAGTGGAAGTCACCCGCCTGGCGACCGGGCCGGCCAAAGCTGCCGATCACCTCGCCCGTTTCGCGCACGGTAATGCGCACCTCGTTGTTGGTGCCATCGGCCACCAGCAGATAGCGCTGGCTCGGGTCTTCAGACGGCACCAAATCCCACACCGAGCCTGAGCCCCGCGTGTCGGGCTCATAGACAAATTGCCGCACAAATTCGCCGCTCTTCTTGAACACCTGAATACGGTTGTTCATGCGGTCGCACACGTACACCAGGTTGTCACGCGTGATGCGCACGCAGTGCACCGGGTTGGCAAACTGCGGCGACTGCGGGTTGTAGTCTGCTATCTTGGCGTCGTCGGGCCGGTTGCCATACGCGCCCCAGTGCCGCTTGTAAGCCCCGGTGGCCGCGTCAAACACAATCACCCGGCGGTTACCATAGCCGTCTGCCACGTACAGTTCGTTGGCCGCCGCGTCGAGCTCCATGTGCGCGGGCCGGCCGAGCTGATCGGGCGCGTTGCTGCCTTTGCTTTGGCCCGGCTTGCCGATTTGCATGAGGTATTTGCCGTCAGCCGTGAACTTGATCAGCATGTGGTCAATCGCCGCATTGCCGCCAATCCACACGTCGCCTTTGGGGTCCACGAAAATGCCGTGCTCGTTGGCCGGCCAGTCAAACCCCTCGCCCTTGCCGCCCCACGACTTCAGCAAGTTGCCTTGGCGGTCAAACTGCAACACGGGCGGCGCAGCGCTGCAGCACTTTGAGCGCTTCGGCACCAGCTTCGATCCATTCTCGTCCTCCGTCAAACTCAAAGGCCGGTGGATCATCCATATGGTGCCGTCCGCCGACGTGGCGATGCCCGCCACCTGGCCCAAAATCCAGTTGTTGGGCAGCGGCTTCGGCCAGGTCGCATCCACCGCGTAACGCGGCCCGCCGCTGGCTGCCGTTGCGCCTTCGATGCGCTGGGGCATGCTGCGGTTCTGCCCCTGGCTTTGGTTGTGGCCCATGCTGGTGCAAGCGCTCAAGGCGGTAAGAACGGCCAGGCCGCAGATTTGAAAAGAAATACGGATTGCGCGCATGAGTTTGTCTCCTGTGGCCTGCGGTTCGGGGCCAGTTTTCAAGTCTGTTTTGAAGCTGGTTTTTAGCGCATAAATTAGCGCTTTCTGGGCCTGCTCGTTGAGCAATTATGGCACTCGGTTTGCTGCGTCAAGCGGTCATTGTCAAGATCCGAAACCCGACGTGCCGAACGCGTCCCAAGTGGTCCGCCATCAGCAGAATCCGGACTGCCGCCGCCCTCATGAAACATCCAAAATCGGGCGTCAACAGCCCGAATCCCGCTGACGGCTGCGGCTGCACTTGTCCTGCGGTATCAGCGTATACCTCTCGCCCAAGACCTCGTGGACCTAGTGATGCACGCAACAAAGTGTATGTATCACTCGTCTTGTTCTGTCATTGGGAGACCTGTAAAAACTTCTGTTTTGAAACCATGAAATTGGACCGGTCACCCCGAGCCGAGCATGCGTGTGCCTTCGCCCATAAAGCGTATTCCCCATACCAGGCACAGCAGTGCAAAGCGGGCGGCAATTGGCCGATTTTGGATGTTTCATGAGGCCAATTGACGCACGCTTGGCGCTGCGGATCAATGGTGAGGCAGCTACGGCGACATGTCTTCAAGTTCAAGCAAGCCTTCACAATCATAAGCTACTATAAAAATAGCTACTCATGCACGATAGACGGGGGCCATAGGCAATTTTTACAGTAACTTTCTGCAAAATGACCGCATCAGTCAACCGTGGCCCAATCAGCCAATCGCGGCAGGCACCTACGACCCATTCAAATTCAGCTTGCGATGGGAAGCCGCGCAATCCCGCAGATGCAAATTGATGAGGCTCTGGTACGAAATGCCAGCGTCCTGCGAGATCGACTTGAAGTAGGCAATTGACTCTTCATCAAGCCGGATGGTGATCTGCTTCTTGAGCAGGGTCGCATAGGGATTCTTCTTCGCGGCGGTGAAATCGTATTCTTTGCGCATGGGTCACCTTTCAAAGGTAAGACTTGGATTCATGGGCACTTGCCTTGCGGGCCAAAATGACTACGTTGTAGTTTTTAGCAATTGACTGACCGCACTCACGCTCGGCGCTGCGGACCCCAGCAAAAACCCCTCATACCCCTTCGCCGCTACCTCCGCGCACTTGTCGGCATAGGCGGGAAAGCCAACCAGCGGCATGAACATGCGGGGTTTGCCCGGGATGTTGGCACCCAGGTACCAGGAGTTGCAGGTGAGAAACACGGTGCGCGCGGCGACGGCGTTGACGTGGGCGACCCAGGCGGCCTCGGACGGTTCGGTGGGCTCGATGGTGGCGTGGTCGTTCGCATCGAGGTAGGCGATGCAGTCGGCGATCCAGTTGACGTGGTGCTCGATGGACACGATGACGTTGGTAAGGGCCGAGCTGCTGCCAGGGCCGGCGATGTTGAACAGGTTGGGGAAGCCAGCGATGGTCAGGCCAAGGCAGTTGAGCGGCCCCGCGCGCCATTTTTGCTGGATGCTCAAGCCGCCCCTGCCGCGCAAATCCAGCGCCATCATCGTGCCCGTCATCGCGTCGAAACCGGTGGCCAGCACCAATGCATCGAAGGCATAACTCTGCCCGCCAGTCGTCAGGCCGGTGGGGGTGATCTCATCAATCGGGTTGATGCTCACGTCCACCAGTTTCACGTTGGGCCTGTTATAAGTTTCGTAGTAACCGGTGTCCACGCCCAGGCGCTTGCAACCAATGGTTTGCTGGGGGCACAGCAAGCGGGCAACCTCAGGGCCGTGTACAGCACCGCGGATTTTTTTACGCACAAACTCGGCCGCCAGCGCGTTGGAATCTACGTTGAGCAGGATGTCGTTGAACGCGCCCAGCAACGAAAAGCCGCCGATTTGCCAGCGCGCCTCAAAAGCGGTCTCGCGCTCTTCAGGCGACGCTGCCAGCGCCGACACCGGGTTGGGCGGCAGCTCAGAGCCAAAGCCGCCGTTCATGCGCCGGTTGCGCGCGCGAAACCCGGTGTAATCGGCCTTGATGCGCGATTCAAACGCGGCGTCCAACGGCCCGTTGTGGGCGGGTACGCAGTAGGCTGCCGTGCGCTGGAAAACCGTTAGTTTGGCCGCCTGCTGCGCAATCTGCGGGATGATCTGGATGGCGGAGGATCCGGTGCCTATTACGGCGACGCGTTTGCCTGTGAAATCCACTTTGTCCTGTGGCCAGCGCGCCGTGTGGAGCACCGGCCCGGCGAACGCCGCCAGGCCCTTGAAAGCTGGCGTATTGGGTTTGGACAGCGGGCCGCTGGCCATGACCAGGAAGCGGGCAGACCAGGATTGGCTAGCGTCGCTACGGTCGGGATGGTCGTTGGCGTCGCTGCTCTCTGCTGTGGCCAGCCAGCGGTTCGACGATTCGTCAAACGTTGCGCCGGTCAACCGCGTATTGAGCAGGATGCCGTCGCGCAATTCAAACCGGTCTGCCACATGATTGGCGTAACGCAGCAGCTCGGGCTGGCCGGCGTAGCGCTCGGTCCATTGCCATTCCTGCTGCAACGCGTCAGAGAACCCGAACGAATATTCCATGCTCTGGATATCGACGCGTGCGCCCGGATAGCGGTTGTGGTGCCAGGTGCCGCCCACGCCTCCAGCGGCTTCGATCACACGGGCGGCAAGGCCCCTGCTGCGCGCGGTGTACAGCATGCACAGCCCGGCAAACCCGGCACCAACGATCAGCACGTCAACGGAGTTTTCCAATTTTCTGTCGCTCATAAACTATCCTTTCAATAGCTGCTTATGCATGCTACACGAGGGCTAGGGGCATTTTTTATCGCTAAATCGGCCAAAAAACAGCCAAAATCGGCTCCAGATCGTTGACAAACTGCCCATGCCGAAGCCAAGCCAACCAAGACCAGCCCGGCTAATACGTCCCAGGATAAGCCCCACCGTCCGCCAGCACATTCTGCCCGTTGATATAAGCCCCATGCACGCTGCACAAAAACGCGCAGATGGCACCAAACTCCTGCGGCGTGCCAAAGCGCTTGGCCGGGATGGTCTGGCGCCGGGCCTCGGCAATCACGCCCACATCCACACCCTGCTTTTTGGCCGCGCCTGCCAGTGTGGTTTTGATGCGGTCGGTGTCAAACACGCCCGGCAGCAGGTTGTTGATGGTGACGCCTTGCGCCGCGATTTTGGTACGTGCCACACCGGCTACAAACCCGGTCAATCCGCTGCGCGCGCCGTTGGACAGGCCCAGAATGTCAATCGGTGCCTTGACCGAGCTGGACGTGATGTTGACGATGCGGCCAAAACCGCGCGCGGCCATGCCATCCACTGTGGCCTTGATCAGCTCGATGGGGGTGAGCATGTTGGCATCCAGCGCTTTGACCCAGGCCTCGCGGCCCCACTCCCGGAAGTCGCCCGGCGGCGGGCCGCCCGAGTTGGTGACGACGATGTCAAAGTCTTTGCGCACGGCGAATACCGCTGCGCGGCCTTCCACGGTGGTGATGTCTGCGGCAACAAAAAGCACCGAAGCCCCTGTGGAATGTGCATCATAAGCTATTAATTTAGAAGCGGCCTGCGCCAGAACTTCGGCCCCGCGCGCCACAATCAGCACGTTGACGCCTTCGCGCACCAGGGCCTGGGCGCAACCCAGCCCCAAACCCTTGCTGGCCCCACACACCAGCGCCCATTTGCCTGCAATGCCCAAATCCATCACAATCCTCCTTACAAGTTGAAACCCTGTTATTAATAATACGTGCTCAAGGTTTTCATGACATTACGCACTTTTGCCATTATCTTTCTGGTTGCTGCATCCGCCTGCCTGTGCGTGCAGGCGCAGGGCTTCAAATTCTCGGACGAAGACAAGTCCGACAAGGAAGCCGAGGCCAAGCGCCAGGGCGACGTCCAGGCCCTGCTGGCAACACCCTGCCGCAACAGGATCAAGAACCAGAAAATCATGGTGCTGATTGGCGAGCAGCGTGAAGGCCGCATCTATGCCAACCAGTCTTCGTACAACACCCACATCAACGCCATCAATGGCCGCCTGCAGGCGCTGGGCCTGCGCACCGCCACGCAGGCGCAGATTCGCGCCCAGGTGGCGCAGGCCGAGATTGACGCCTACTTTAAAAACGACCCCGATGCTGCCATCAGCGCATCGCGCCGCCTGGCCGCGCAGTACATCCTGCGCGGCGTGATTGCCTCCAGCGCGTTTCGCAACGCCATGGTCAACGTCAACCAGGTGAACGTCTCGATGAATTTCACGCTGACGGGCGCCAACGGCAGGA
>JAYVNK010000072.1:0-6642 GCA_043758475.1 Comamonadaceae bacterium
ATGGCGGGGACGCGTTAGTCAGCAGCCTGTATCTGATTGGCATGGCCCTGGCTTGGTGGTTGGGCGCTCGCTCTGCACTCTCCCCGCACCAACCTGATCGCGAAGTCATTTTTTTTGCCGCACTGATCGTGCTCGCGGCTTCCGCATCGGCTTTACTTGCCGTTTTACAGTGGCTGCACCTTGAGACGAGTTTGGGCATATATGCGGCAGAGCGCGGCCCCAACATGCGCCCCTATGCCAACCTTGCGCAACCCAATCTTTTGGCGACACTTTTGGCCATGGGCGTGGTGTGTAGCTATTTGCTGTACGTCCGTGACAGTATCAAGTCTTGGCAGTTTGGCGCTCTGGCAGTTTTCTTGTCGTTTGGTTTGATCGCAACAGAGTCGCGAGCCGGGATTCTAAGCGCCATTTGCGTTGGAATCTTTTTGATCATGCGGGGCAAGTTAGCTCGGGAAGCGGGTGTCTGGCGTGTTGTGGTGGCTTGGTGGGGATTGCTTGCGGCGCTCAGATTCCTGTGGCAACCGCTCAATGAAGTGTTGCTGCTACAGGCGGCGCGCCAAGAGGCGATGGCGGTCGACAGTGTTCGGCTCGTTATCTGGAAACAAATAATCGCCGCAATTTCCAATTCGCCGTGGGGAGGCTACGGATGGCGGCAAACCATCGTTGCACAAAAGACAGGGATAGAAACCGTCCCTGGATCTGCACCAACCGATTATGCGCACAGCGTTGTGCTGGACGTGCTGGCCTGGGTTGGTTTGCCGCTGGGGATCGCCCTGTTAGCTCTCTCGGGCTGGTGGATTTTACGAACCATACGAGACCTGAAGGACTCATCTGACTTGTTGCTTTTCACCGCGACCATTCCATTTTTTGTGCACAGCATGCTGGAATTCCCGTTCGCTTACGCCTTCTTCCTGTTTCCCATCGGTTGGATATTTGGCCACCTGCAAGCCAGGCAAATGCCTTGGAAATTTAGGGTTCGTGAGCGCTTGCCGAGGTGGGGAAAAGTCTTTGTCATCGGGAGTTTGCTTGGGTTTAGCTTTGTTTGTGGCAAAGTATTGCTGGAATACCTTGTTGCGGAAGAAGATTGCCGCGTGATGCGGTTCGAGATGCGAAACGTTGGCACCAGGCCGCTGGATTACGAAGCACCGCAACTTCTGCTGTTAACCCAGCTTGACGAAATGCTCAAGATGGGCCGCGTAAAACCTGATCGCGGAATGTCTTCGGAAGATATTGAGCGGATGCGAAAGGCCAATGCCAGCCTGGCATGGGCCTCACTCCACCTGAAATACGTGATTGCGTTAGGGTTAAATGGCCAGCCGGAAGAAGCTACACGGCAGCTCCGAAATATAGGATCACTGTATGGAAAGGTTACTTACAAGTCAGCGGCAGAAGAGCTCACAAAAGTCCGCGATGAAAAGTACCCTGAGTTGTCACTGGTAGGAATTCAATAGGCCTGCTGCCAAATCATTTGCCCGGGCCGACGTGTGAACAAATGCGCCGCTTTGGGCGTCAAAACTTGTGATGGACGATGCGCGCTTTTTTGCTTGCATCAATGGTGAGATTAGCTCTGAAGTCATGCTCCCGTTAGCAGTTTTCCTTTCAGTGTCTCTGCCCTGGCTCAACCCGTTTGCCCCTGGTCCGCTGCCACCCACGGCGCAAAGCCTGTTCACGCTGGTCTGCGCGGCCTTGTTGTTCTGGGGTCTCACGAGCTTGCAGCGCCAAGGCGAATTTTCCGCGACGACCGCCGGGGCATGGATTGCAGCGGCTTTACTGAGCTGCGCAATCGGGCTGCTACAGTATTTTGGAGTCGGCGATACGCTGTCGCCATGGGTTAGTACCACCGCACCCGGTGAAGCGTTCGCCAACCTGCGCCAGCGGAACCAGTTCGCCAGCCTGACCAACATTGGGATTGCTGCGCTGCTATTGTGGGCTGTGCGCCACTGCGTGCCTGGAGGCGGCGAGTCGGCCGAAGGACCAGCGCCCGCAAGGTACGGACCGCTTGGCGCATCAGCCGCAGCGGCTTCGGTAACGCCACGGATAGTGACGACAGCCTCCGCCGCCCTCCTGGCCATCGGCAACGCCGCATCCTCATCCCGCACCGGCCTAGTCCAGCTTGTGATGTTGATCGTCCTAGTGGCGTGGTGGGGTGGATTGCGGCGGCGCGAGGTGAGGGTGCCGCTGCTGGCGGCTGTAGTGGCCTACGCATTGGCCTCGGCATTGCTGCCGCTACTCGCCGGGCTGGACCCCGCCACCACCGGCATCATGGCCCGCTTGCACGATGGCGGGCCGGCCTGCGCCAGCCGGTTGACGCTATGGAGCAATGTGCTGCATTTGATTTCGTTGAAACCCTGGCTGGGTTGGGGCTGGGGCGAGCTGGACTTTGCGCACTTCACTACGCTGTACAGCGAACCGCGCTTTTGCGAGATTTTGGACAACGCGCACAACCTGCCTTTGCATCTGGCGGTGGAGTTGGGCCTGCCTGCGGCGCTGCTGATTTGCGGTGGCGGGCTGTGGCTGGTGTGGCGCGGTAAGCCGTGGCGCGAGAGGGATGCGACGCGCCAGATGGCGTGGAGCGTGCTGGCGTTGATCATGCTGCACAGCATGCTGGAGTACCCGCTTTGGTATGGGCCGTTTCAGATGGCGTTTGGCCTTTGCATTGGGTTGTTGTGGCAGCGCTCTGCGACTGCTTCTGCTGTTGTTGAGCCTGCGGTTGCGCCTGCGCAAGCGACATCTGGTGCTGCATATACGGCGATGTCGGCTTCGAAATCCGCAGCAACGACTTTCGGCGGTAACACTGCCAGGCCAATTAAAATAGTATCAAACAAGCCTGTAGCCCCTGTTCTGTGTGCATTGCTAGCTATTATTATCATATTTTTTGTTGCCTACACCGCGTGGGACTACCACCGCGTCAGCCAGATTTATCTGCCGCCTGAAGACCGCTCGCCAGCGTACCGGAGCAACACGCTGGCCAAGATTCAGGGCTCCTGGCTGTTCCAGAACCAGGTGCGGTTTGCCGAGTTGACCACGACGCGCTTGACCTCGGACAATTCGGCACGACTCAATGCGATGGCGCTTGAGTTGCTGCATTTCTCGCCCGAAGCGCGTGTGGCCGAGAAGGTGATTGACAGTGCCCGGCTGCTGGGCCGCTTTGATGAAGCGCAGTATTTTGAAGCCCGATACCTTGCCGCGTTTCCGCAGGAGCATGCAAAATGGGCGAAGGCAAGCGCCGCGAAGCAATAAGAAATGCGCTCGATAAGGCCACGCAACCCGGCAGTCAGCCCGTCAAGCACCCGCCACAAAACGTCCCGATTTACCACCCTGCTTCTCCAGCAGCTTCACGTCGGTGATGGTCATGCCCCGGTCCACCGCCTTGCACATGTCGTAGATGGTGAGCAGCGCCACCTGCACGGCGGTCAGGGCCTCCATCTCCACGCCGGTGGGGCCGACGGTCTCGACCGTTGCAGTGCAAAATATGGCGCTGGCCCTCATCCCATCTGCATTGTTAGATATAAAGTCGATAGCAACTCGCGTCAGCGCCAGCGGGTGGCATAAGGGAATGAGGTCGCTGGTCTTTTTGGCCGCCTGGATGCCGGCAATGCGGGCAATGCCCAGCACATCGCCCTTTTTTGCAGTGCCCGCTTCAATGATGGCCAGCGTGGCAGGCAGCATCTCGATGCGCCCGCCTGCCACGGCGATGCGGTGCGTGCTGGCCTTGCCGGCGACGTCTACCATGTGGGCTTGGCCTTGTGCGTCAAAATGGGTGAGTGAGTTCATGGTACAAACTTTACCTTAACCCTACGCCCGCTGATGAACCCGGACAGCCCAATCGCCTCTACCTCAAGCTAACCCTATGACTGTGCTACCTGCATCACCTTCATTCTGGGGCGACCGCCTTAAAGCCAGCGGCATCCACCTGGCATTGAGTCTGGCCATTGCCGCGCTGGCCGCTTTGCTGGTGTTTGGCATTTGGTACCCCTACCCCTACCGTGAAATTTCGGGCGGGCGGGAGCTTTTTTTGCTGGTGGTGA
This sequence comes from Comamonadaceae bacterium, assembly GCA_043758475.1. Lineage (GTDB taxonomy): Bacteria > Pseudomonadota > Gammaproteobacteria > Burkholderiales > Burkholderiaceae_C > JANYCG01. The sequence continues at coordinate 4,029 of JAYVNK010000072.1, forward strand.
CGGTGGATGTGATTCTGGGGCCGCTGATCACGCTGGCCGTCTTCAACCGCAAAAAACCATGGACCGAGCTGCGGCGCGATTTGGCGATCGTCGCCCTGCTGCAGCTGGGCGCGCTTGGCTATGGCTTGTGGACGGTGTACGTCGCCCGGCCCGTGCACATGGTGTTTGAGATCGACCGCTTCCGGGTGGTTCATGCGATTGATGTGCCCGTTGAAATGCTTGGCAAAACGCCGGCCGGGGTGGATGCGCTGCCCATCACCGGTCCCACGCTGCTGTCGCTGCGGCCATTCAAGAACAGCAACGAGAGCATGGAAGCCACCATGGCCGCCCTGCAAGGCCTGTACCTGTCGGCAAGGCCCGATTTGTGGCAGCCCTACGCGCCAGGCATTCCCGATATTCTGAAAATTGCCAAACCGGTCGCCTTGTTGAAAACCCGTTTTGCCAGCCAGGCCGGTGAGATAGACCGCGTATTGGCATCCACCGGGCGCGCACCGCAAACCGCGGTGTATGTGCCACTGGCTGGCCGCAAATCGTTCTGGACCGTGTTTCTGGACCCGGCAACGGCCGAGGTACTGGCTTACATGCCGCTGGATTCGTTTTGAACAAAAAAAACGATAAAAACAATACAAAACACGCTATAGCCCTTGTATGTAGTGCATGGTTAGCTATTAGTTATGTAGCGTTTTTGATTTTTTCCCCGCCGCTGTCGCGGGCGCAGCCAGCTAATCCAGCGGCTACTTCTGGCACCACAAGCGGCAACCCGTCCAGCGCAAACTCCGGCCCCTCCCGCGCATCCGTACAACTGCCCAACCTGGGCGACGGCAGCGACATGACCACCAGCGCCGAGCGCCGCATGGGCGACCGGATTGCCCGCGAAATTTACCGCGATCCCGACTACATTGACGACCCGGTGCTGGCCGAATACGTGCAGGGCATCTGGCAGCCACTGCTGGCAGCGGCGCGCCAGCGCGGGGAGCTCAACCCCGAGCTGGATGAACGCTTTGCCTGGGAAATCATGATGGGCAAAGACCGCTCGGTCAACGCCTTTGCGTTGCCGGGGGGTTATTTTGGACTGCACCTGGGGCTGGTGGCGATTGTCACCAGCCGGGACGAACTGGCGTCAGTCCTCGGCCACGAGTTGAGCCACGTCACGCAGCGGCATATTTCGCGCATCATCGCCAAACAGAGTTCGCAGGCGCCGTGGATGATTGGCGCAATGATCCTGGGCGCGCTGGCCGCCAGCAAGAGCCCGGATGCGGCCAACGCCCTCATCGTCGGCGGCCAGGCCGTCGCGGCGCAAAACCAACTCAACTTTTCGCGCGACATGGAGCGCGAGGCTGACCGAATTGGCTTTGGCGTAATGACGCAGGCCGGCTTTGAGGCCTACGGTTTTGCCTCGATGTTCGAGAAGCTGCAGCAGGCCTCGCGCCTCAATGACAACGGTGCTTTTCCGTACCTGCGCAGCCACCCGCTGACCACCGAGCGCATATCAGACATGCAGGCACGGGTGCAGCCTGGCACATCGGGCAAGCCGGGTGGGCAAGCCACGCCCGCCACAGGACAGGACATGGAGCAGGCCATGATCGCGGCGCGCGCCAACGTGCTGTCCAACCCCGGTGTGGATGCCTTGCGTGCATGGGGACCGCTGGCTGCCAGCTCGGGCCTGGGCAGTCAGGCGCAGGCGCGCCAGGCCGCTGCGTTTTATGGCGCCACCCTGGCCGCCATCAAGTTGCGCGATCTGCCCGGCGCTGCGGCGCTGCAGGCCCGGCTCGCTGCGGTGGTCCTGTCTGATGGCCGCGCTGCGCGGCTGGCGCACCTGCTTGCCGTGGAGCTGGCTTTGGCGGCCAACGATGCGCGCAAAGCGGTGGGCCTGATGGAAGAAAAAACCGCGCTGGCGGGCCGGCCTGAAGTGATGCTGCAGTCCCAGGCGCTGGTGCGCACCGGCCAGGCCACCCAGGCGGGCTTGGCGGTGCAGCAACTGCGAACCTGGGTTGCCAACTACCCGCGCGACGCCCAAGCCTGGCAACTGCTTTCCAGCGCCTACGCCGCCCAGGGGCAGAGCCTGCGCGCCATCCGGGCCGATGCCGAGGCACAGGTGGCGCACCTGGACTACGCGGGCGCGATGGAGCGCTTCAAGGCAGCGCAAGACCTGGCGCGGGATTTGACGCGCAAAGGCACTGCCGACCATATTGAGGCGTCGATCATCGACACCCGCGCGCGCCAGACGGCGCTACTTCTTAAAGAACAGTCGGTCGAGCGCTGACTCGATCACGATGCCCATCACCGAGTAGATCAGCGAGCCAATCAGCGCCGCCGTGAAACCGCGCACATGAAAACCGCTCAGCACGCCCGAAGCGGCCCAGAACATCAGCGCGTTGATGACGAACAAAAACAGGCCCAGCGTGAGCAACGTCACCGGCAAAGTCAGCACCACCAGAATCGGTTTCAAAATGGTGTTGAACAGCCCGATGACGAACGCGGCAACCAGCGCCGCGCCGAAGTTGGTGACCTGCACGCCGCTGTAAAAGTGGGCCACGGCCAGCAGGGCGGCTGCGCTCAGCAGCCATTTGACGAGGATTTTCATGGGCAGAGAATAGCATTGTGGGTGCTACCC
>JAYVNK010000073.1:0-6640 GCA_043758475.1 Comamonadaceae bacterium
GAAAGTTGTACAAATGCAAACAGTGGCTCTCAGCGAATTCCGTGCCCATGCCTCGACCATGATCGACCAGGTCGTCCAACACGGAGAGGTGTTTCGCATCCTGCGCCACGGCAAGCCCGTGGCTGAATTGGTGCGCGTGGCCCCCGACGTTGCGGCGCAAACGCCAGCCTGGAAAAAGCGCAAGATTGACCCGATCAAAGTGAATTGGCCGCAAGGCATGTCCGCGGCAAAAATGCTGATCGACGAGCGCGACGCGGCGCGTTAAGTGTTGCTACCGGCATTGCCATGAAAATCATGTTTGACACGTCGGCACTCTTCAAGCGCTATCTGGCAGAGTCCGGTCAAGAGCAAGTCGCGCAGATTTTTGACCGCGCCAGCGCGGTTGCACTGGCACCGCATTGCCGTATCGAGTTGATGGCAACGGTGACGCGCACGTTGCGGGAGGGGCGCATTTCGACCGCTGATGGCGAGCGCATCGCGTTTGAGCTGGGTGAAGACTTGAAGGAGTGGGAGGTGCTGCCGCTGTCAGCACAAGTCGAGCGGGCCAGTCTTCGCGCCTTGGGTGCAGCTGCACTGCGTGGCATGGACGCGCTGCACGTGGGTGCGGCATTGGTTGCGCGGGTGGGTTTGTTTGTCACGGCAGACATCCGCCAGGCCCAGGCGGCGCAGACGTTGGGCTTGCCAACGGAGCTGGTCGCCGTGCTTTGACCGCCCATCGAAGGAGTTAAAACATGGACTACCCCCAGGAATTTGATGTGATCGTGGTCGGCGGCGGCCATGCCGGCACCGAGGCCGCGCTGGCATCTGCGCGCATGGGCTGCAAAACCTTGCTGCTGACCCACAACATTGAAACGCTCGGCCAGATGAGCTGCAACCCGTCGATTGGCGGCATTGGCAAGGGCCACCTCGTCAAGGAAGTGGATGCGATGGGCGGCGCGATGGCGCTGGCCACGGATGAAGGCGGCATCCAGTTTCGCATCCTCAACTCTAGCAAAGGCCCAGCCGTGCGGGCAACTCGGGCGCAGGCGGACCGGGTTTTGTACAAGGCGGCGATCCGGCGTCGGCTGGAAAACCAGCCCAATCTGTGGCTGTTCCAGCAGGCAGTAGATGACTTGATGGTGGAGTCAGACGGCAAGAATGAGCGTGTAGTGGGCGCTGTGACGCAAGTAGGCATTCGCTTCAGAAGCCGCACGGTGGTGCTGACGGCGGGTACGTTTCTGGATGGCAAGATCCATGTAGGGCTGAACAATTACGCAGCCGGGCGCGCGGGCGACCCGCCTGCGGTGTCATTGAGTGCGCGTCTGAAAGAGCTGAAGCTGCCGCAAGGGCGCCTGAAAACCGGCACGCCGCCGCGCATTGATGGCCGCACCATCGACTTCAGCAAATGCACACCACAACCCGGGGATGGTGTTGTCGCACGTGGCGCGCCGGGCATGCCCGGCGGCGTGGGCACGGCCGACGGCAAAGGCATCCCCGTCTTCAGCTTCATGGGCACAGCGGCCATGCACCCCGCGCAAATGCCCTGCTGGGTTACCCACACCAACCAGCGTACCCACGACATCATCCGCTCCGGCTTTGACCGCAGCCCCATGTTCACCGGCAAGATTGACGGCGTGGGGCCGCGCTATTGCCCGAGTGTGGAAGACAAGGTCAACCGCTTTGCCGACAAGGACAGCCATCAGATTTTTCTGGAACCTGAAGGCCTGACGACCAATGAGTACTACCCGAACGGCATCTCCACCAGCCTGCCGTTTGACATTCAGTACGAGCTGGTGCGCTCCATGGCCGGGTTGGAAAACGCGCACATTCTGCGTCCCGGCTACGCCATTGAATACGACTATTTTGACCCGACCGGGCTGAAAAGCAGTTTTGAGACCAAAGCCATCGGCGGGCTGTTCTTCGCTGGGCAGATCAACGGCACCACCGGCTACGAAGAAGCTGCAGCCCAAGGCATGTTTGCCGGCATCAATGCGGCGCTGCAGGCAGGGGCCAAAACGCAAATGATCTCGTCAGGCTGGCAGCAAGACACTTGGGTGCCGGGGCGTGACCAAGCCTACCTCGGCGTGCTGGTGGATGATCTGATTTCAAAGGGCGTGAGCGAGCCCTACCGCATGTTCACCAGTCGGGCCGAGTTTCGCCTGCAGTTGCGCGAAGACAATGCCGACATGCGATTGACAGAAGTGGGGCGGCAATTGGGCTTGGTGGACGATGCCAGGTGGGACGCTTTCAGCCGCAAGCGCGATGCTGTTTCACGTGAAACAGAGCGGTTGCGGTCCATTTGGATCAGCCCCAAGAACTTGAGCCAGGCAGAGCAGACGCGGGTTTTTGGCAAGCCGATGGAACATGAATACAGCCTTGCCGACCTGCTGCGCAGGCCTGACGTGGGTTACGGTGCGCTTATGTCGTTGGACGGTGGCAAGTACGTGAGCAGTGAGCTGGACGGGTTGGGCGCAGTGGTGGGTTCTGCCGAAGCGGCTGGCCCGTTCGTTGCTGCCGGATGTGCAGATGCCGCTGTGGCTCGTAGCAGTTTCAAGGCTGCGGTGGTTGAGCAAGTTGAAGTGACCGCGAAATACGCTGGCTACATTGACCGGCAGCGTGGCGAAATAGACCGGGCGGCACACTATGAAAACCTCCGCCTGCCTGCCGACCTCGACTACCTGAAAGTAAGCGCCTTGAGTTTTGAAGCGCGGCAAACACTCACCAAGCACCGTCCCGAGACATTGGGATTGGCCTCGCGCATCTCGGGTATTACCCCGGCCAGCATCTCGCTGCTGCTTGTGCATTTGAAGAAGGGCGGATTGCAGCGTTCTGCCATCACCGAGTCATGAGGCCCCGGCAAGGCGGCGCTTTTCTCATGGCGCGCGCGTTGTTGCTGGTAGGGATTTTGTTGACGATGTTGATCATTTCCGTGTTGATCAAACGGGGAAATGATGACAAGTTTAATGCTGGCTTGAAAGCAGAGCAATCCAAAAATGCGGCAACCCTACCGGCTCCGAAGTCCGTCCCAGTGCCGGGCGCGGTTTCGGCGGCAGAAACCGCGCCTCGCCCAATTGGCCATGGGTTGACCTTTGGATTGGCGGCGGCGGGCGGCAGCAACGCATTGGTTGACCAGGGCAGTCTGACCCACCTGAGCTGCCACGGCGAGCTGCGACAGGTGAACCAGCCGCATCGGGATTCATGCAACCCCTACAAAGGCGACACGTCGTGCCGGGTAGTTCTGCCGGTGCTGTGCTTTCAGGGTCAGGGCTTGCCGCAACCGCCTCAAATTCAGGCCGCAGTATCAGGGGGGGTCGGGTGGGGTGATTGCCGCAAGCGAACCTGTGATGGGCGCCATCTTGACATCTGCGGTGGCAGCAAGTGCGCGCTGTGAAAAGGAGCTGGGCCCAGGCTGGCGGATGGCTGAATTCCATGACGCTGGTGGCTGGGGCATGCAAGGGCAGCGCGGCATTGGCTTTGCACCTAGCACCCGTTTCTGGGTACATACCAACGACCAGCCGGGTAACTGCTGGGACAGCTGGCCGTGAATACCTTGTGCCCTCCTATTTTGTCGGTTTTCTCATCGGCCACCACCATGTTTCACGTGAAACTTCTCAATAGTTCGGCGAATGATGCAGGTTGGACCGACCACCGCCGACAGGCTGGCCGGGTGTTCTGGCCGGTATCGGCTTGGGTTGGCGCGGCGGCGACCCAGATTTTGCTGGTATTGGCTTCGGCTTCGCCGCCTGTCCAGGCTGCGATCCACAAATGCACAGGCGCAGATGGTAAGGTTGCCTTCAGCGACCAGCCGTGCGCAGGGGGCCAGTCGGCTGCTACCGTCAAGCCCGTAGCGGCTGCGCCGGCGGTTCCCGCCTCGCCAAACGTCTCTACAGGCAGTGCCACGACCAAAGACCGGGATGCCGAATCCAGCGCGGCGGCGCGGGGGGAGGGGATCCGCAGCGCCCCGACGCCAGAGTGCGTTGCCTTGGGTAACCGGATAGCCGCGTTCATGCAAAAGAGCCCGTGTGAGGGTGCCGAGGCAGAAGCCAAACCAATGTTTGACTGGCATGAGCAGCAGTGCGCAGCGCAGGCGCGGGCGGTGATTGGTGCAGAAAATGCCCGCAGTGAAGCGCGGCAGAAGCAATTTATATTGGACGAAGAATGCAAGGAAAAGGGGCGGGTGCTGGCCGAGCGCCGCCCCCGGCTGGCCAGCCTCAGCAATGAAGACAAAAAAACATTTGCCGCCGTCAAGGCTGAAGTTGCCCGTGTCTGGCGCTGACCTCTCGCTCCAGATGCCCCATTTGCCCAAGTCTGCGACTGCGTCGCGCGATATCGTAGCCGCAGCGCTGCCGACGCTTGGCTTGGCTCTGACAAGCGCCCAAATTGAAGCGCTACTGGCTTACTTGGACCTGATTTCCAAGTGGACGCGCGTGTACAACCTGACGGCAGTGCGCGACCCTGTGGAAATGGTGACCCACCACCTGCTGGACTGCTTGGCCGCGATGGCGCCATTGGCCGCACACCTGGAGGGAGCCCGCCGCCACTTTGGGCTGTCAGTATCAGCGCCAACGCCAAGTCTACAAGCCGGGCAGGGCATCCGTTTGTTGGATGTCGGTTCGGGCGCTGGCTTGCCGGGCGTGGTCATCGCCATCTGTTTTCCTGATGTCAGTGTGACCTGCGTGGATACGGTAGCCAAAAAAGCGGCCTTTATCAAGCAGGTGGCTTTGACTCTGAAGCTGCCCAATCTGACCGGTTTGCATGCGCGGGTGGAAGCTTTAGCCCCACCGGCATTCCCGCCGTTTGACGTGATTTGTTCCCGCGCTTTTGCCTCGCTGGCTGACTTTACCCGATGGTCGGCGGGCGCTTTGGCACCGGCAGGGGTCTGGATGGCGATGAAAGGCAAGCACCCGAGCGACGAATTGGCAGCCTTGCCCGCAGCCATAGAAATGTTTCACGTGGAACAACTGAAGGTTCCGGCGCTGGACGCCGAGCGCTGCATCGTCTGGATAAGAAAGCGTGTCGACCTGCCAAGTCGAGTACAGGCGTGCGAGCCAAAATGGTTTGGAAGCGGCACAGGCTGACGTAAACTCAAGCCATCCAGCGCACAAATCCTGCAGCACTTTCGTGTGGCAAATTTTCGCTGGTTACCAAAAAGAATCCCCAAGGAAAATCTCATGTTTGGCATCACCGACTATGGCGCGTTTGTCGTCGCCATCATCATTTTTCTGCTGATTCCCGGCCCCGGCAACCTGGCACTCATCACGTCTACCAGCAAGGGCGGCATCAAAGGCGGATTTGGGGCGATATTTGGGGTGATCGTGGGCGACCAGGTTTTGATGTGGATGGCCGTGGCCGGGGTGGCGACCGTGCTCACTGCCTATCCAGCAGCCTTTCAGGCGGTGCAGTGGCTGGGTGCTGCCTACCTCGCGTTTTTGGGGGCCAAGATGCTGCTGGCCAAGCCCGGTGACGCGCCGGTGCTGCACATCAAGCCACACCATTATTTTCGCCAGGCGTTGATGATCACCGTGCTCAATCCGAAGGCGATTGTGTTCTACATGGCATTTTTCCCCCTGTTCGTGGACCCGGCGCACCACCTTGGCATGACCACCTTCGCTGTCATGGCGGTGACCATCGCTGGATTGGCTTTTGCGTATGGCCTGACCGCTGTGCTGTTGACGCATTTTCTGGCCGAGCGCCTGCGCGCCAATCCCGTCATTTCCCGCGTGCTCGAGAAGGTGGCTGGGCTGGTCCTGATCGGTTTCGGCATCAAACTGGTTGCGTCCAGATAGGCAGGCATGGCGAAAATATTCTGTATCGCCAATCAAAAAGGCGGCGTCGGCAAGACCACCACCACGGTCAACCTGGCGGCCGGCCTTGCGAAAGTGGGGCAGCGGGTTTTGATGGTGGACTTGGACCCCCAAGGCAATGCCACGATGGGCTCGGGCGTGGACAAGCGCAAGCTGGCGCTGACCATTTACGACGTGCTGCTGGAGTCCGCCACCGTGGCCGAGGCACGGGTCAAAAGCGACAAGCTGGTAGAGGGCGGCTGTAGCTACGACATCCTGGGTGCCAACCGCGAGCTGGCCGGGGCCGAGGTGGAGCTGGTAGACGTAGAGCGGCGTGAGAAGCGCCTGAAAACTGCGCTGGCCGAAGTCGCGTCGGAGTACGATTTCATCCTGATCGACTGCCCGCCGTCGCTTTCACTCCTCACCCTCAACGGCCTGTGCTGCGCGCACGGCGTGATCGTGCCGATGCAGTGCGAATACTTTGCGCTGGAGGGTTTGACGGACTTGGTCAACACCATCAAGCAGGTGCATGCCAATTTGAACAAAGACCTCGCCATCATCGGCCTACTGCGCGTGATGTTTGACCCGCGCATCACCCTGCAGCAGCAGGTGAGCGAGCAGCTCAAATCACATTTTGGTGACAAGGTTTTCAACACCGTGATCCCGCGCAATGTCCGGCTGGCCGAAGCGCCCAGCTACGGCTTGCCTGGCGTGGTGTTTGACCCCTCAAGCAAAGGCGCACAGGCGTTTGTGGCTTTTGCAGAGGAAATGGTAGCGCGGATCGAAAAACCGCTTGCGTGAGCAGATTTTTACCAGAAAACACATCAAATTGGCCTGTAGCCCTTGTCTACAGTGCATAGCTAGCTACTGATTTAATA
>JAYVNK010000074.1:0-6635 GCA_043758475.1 Comamonadaceae bacterium
CAGTTGCACCACTTTGCCTACCGCGCGAAAGACGCAGAAGAAACCCGGCATTTTTACGAAGACATTCTGGGCCTGCCGATGTACCACATCATCCAGAGCGATGTGGTGCCCAGCACGGGGGAATATTGCCCTTACACGCACTTCTTTTTTCGCCTGCAGGACGGCAGCTTCATCGCATTTTTTGACTTAGGCAATGACGAAGCCGCCCTGCCTTCGCCCAACACGCCGGCCTGGGTAAACCACATCTCGTTCCGCGTCAACAGCGTGCAGGACCTGCTGGACATGAAGGCCCGGCTGGAAGCCGAAGGCGTGGACGTGCTGGGCGTGACGGACCATCACATCTTCAAGAGCATCTACTTCTTCGACCCCAACGGCGTGCGCATGGAACTCACCGCCCAGTTGGCCGATGAATTCCAGATGCTGCAAGAAAGCAAGACCGCGCACGCCCGGCTGGACGAGTGGACGGCCCGCAAAGCCCAGTGGCGCAAAGACCGCGCTGCGGGCAAAGCGGTGGATGCGCTGAAACCGCAGACCAATGACCGGCCAGAATTTGTTGCACAATCACGCTAGACTAATTTGCTATATTACTAATAGCTACTTATGCACAGGGGACAAGGGCTAGAGGCCAATTTAACCAACTTATTGCCGATTTCTACTGGCGCCAGCGCTCCTGCGTGCTTGTCGGTCAGTCACGCTGCCGATTTTTCGGCCAGTGCCTTCAAGAAAACCGCATTCACCAACGCCTACGAATTCACCCATGGCACGGGCTACCAGTTGCCTGAATATCCGTTCGTAGCGCCGCCAGAGCTCACAACGGGCGCAGAGCGAACGACCCAGCGCCATGCCATCGTCATCGTCGGCGGCGGCATTGCGGGGCTGACGCTGGCTTGCGGATTGGCCAGGCTGGGCGTCAAGTGCGTGCTGCTGGACGAAGACAACACCGTGGGCGTAAAAGGCGCGTCATCACGCGGCATTTGCTACACGCAAAAGTCACTGGAGATCTTCCACAAGCTTGGCATCTACGAGCGCATTGCGGCCAAGGGAATTCAATGGAGCGTGGGGCGCACGTTTGCGGGGGCGGACGAGGTGTATTCGTTTGACCTGAAGCAGCAGAGCAATTACAGCCTGTCCAGCCAGCCGCCGTTCATCAACATCCAGCAGTTCTATATCGAAGGCTATTTGGTCGAGCGCATTTACCAGTTGGGCCATGTGGACGTGCGCTGGAAGTCTCGCGTGACGCACTTTGAGCAGCACGACGGCCATAACGACGACCATAGCGACGGCCAGCACGACAGCTTCGCCACCCTCACCGTTGACACACCCGCTGGCAGCTACACCCTTCAGGCCGACCATGTGATTGACGCCACCGGCTCGCACAGCCCGTTTCACGCCTGGTGCGGAGCCACCAAAACCAGCACGCGAGGCGACGACCGCTGGTGCATTGCCGATGTGCGCTTCAAGGTGCGTCCACCCACCGAACGCCACACCTGGATCGAGGCCCCTTTCAACGACAACCGCGCCGTGTGGCAGCACCTGATGGCCGACGACGTGTGGCGCATCGACTACCAGATGGCCCCCAACGCGAATGCCGAAGAAGTAAGCCGCGAGTCTGCCGTGCGCGAGCGGCTGGAGCGCCAGTTTGGCAAAGACGTGGACTGCGAAATCGTCTGGGTCGGCCCCTACGCCTACCGCAGCCAGTGCATCGACAAATTGCGCATCGGCAGCGTGTTCTTCCTGGGCGACGCCGTCAAAATTGTGAGCCCGTTCGGCGCGCGCGGCGGCAACACCGGCATTGCCGACGCTGACAACCTGGCCTGGAAACTGGCCGCAGTGTGCAACGCAACAGCATCGCCCGCGCTGCTGGACAGCTACCACGACGAGCGCCTGGAAGCTGCCCAACAGAACGTGCTGGTCACCAACCGCACCGCCCGTTTTTTGCGCCCGGCCGACGGCATGGAACGTGTGTTCCGCAGCGCCGCCATCAGCCTGGCCAAGCAGTACCCGTTTGCGCGGCCTCTCGTCAACACCGGGCGCATGGCGGTGGCCAATGCCTACACACGCTCGGGTGCGTGTGCCCCGTCTGGCGGGTTCTCGGCACAGAACGTGAAGTTTTGGTTCGATGCGCTGGGCATGGACGCGGGAAATGAGGCGGGCACGCTGAATGACCTCCTGCTGTGGTGCGATGGGCGGATGCTGCTGCTGGTGTTTGGGCGCATTGCGGCATTGGATGTGCTGCGCTTGCGCGATCTGGCGTTGCGTTGGCCCGTGAGGATTGTGCAGGTGCTTGGACCGAAGGCCGGGTCTCAGGTCGGGGCAAAGGTGGGGTTGAGGGCTGGACTGAAGCCTGATCTCAAGCCGCAACACGATGCACGGCCAGCAGCGGTGGAGCATGTGTATGACCTGCAAGGCCACCTTCGGCAGGCCACGCTTGCCCAGTCCCAACGATGGGTGGTGATCCGGCCCGACGCCTATGTAGTGGGTGGCGGCCCAAGCGGCCCGAAGTGGCGCAGCCAGGTGACTGCCATGCTACTGAAAGCAAGCGGAGCAGCCCCATGAAAATCGAAGCGCAGTGGTCTGATGCAGACGGCTTTTATGAGTTGCTGCTGGACGCTCACCAAGGGCTGTCCCAGTCGCAATCCGAAGCTCTCAACGCGCGGTTAATTTTGCTGCTGGCCAACCAGATTGGCGATGCTGGCGTGCTGGCGGACTGCATTGCTGCGGCGCGTGCCGTGCCTTCTGGTGCTGATTCTTGAATCAGTTGTTGGCATTGCTGCCGTTTTGAAACACTTCACTTTTCCGCTTTGCGCTGCTGAGTTCACTCTGCAAGGAAGAGCTGGCGCGACGCTGGCTCGGTTGGCGAACGCACCGGGCGTCCGTGGCTGCTCTGCGCTTCGAGCTCGCGCAGATGTGCTTTTGGCGCGCTGCTTCGGTCACGCGAATGCCGTGGTTAGCGCTCCCCGCGCTGTAGCATGCGCGAATCCTGCGCTCCGATCCTCCACAGCCACCCGGCACGCCTGCTGGGTGGGTTGGGTGCTCCGCATGGGAATTCCGAGGCTTATGATATATTATTAATAGCTATCTATGCATACTGGACAAGGGCTACAGGCCATTTTTATCACCAAAATCGGCTAAAATCAACCGCTAGGGCCTTGCGCTGGCTTCGCACGCGCCGTGGTCGTTCGCTAACTGCCCTATTTGACTGCCCTCGGTACGCGCCCTCTTTAACGCGCCAAGGTCGAATAAAATCAATGCCACCCCGCCCCTTGAATCACGGCATCCTGCGGGATGCCGTTTTTGTTTCTCCTTCCTGCGCGCCTTCTGCTTTTTCAGCTTCTTTACACCATGACCGACGCACTGCTCAACTCAAGCCAAACTGGCCAACCCGCCACACCCTCCACACCCGCCCAACCCGGCCTGGACTCTCTGTCCAAATCGTTTGAGCCCCATGCCATCGAGGCGCACTGGGGCCCGGAGTGGGAGCGCCGGGGTTATGGCGTGGCGGGGTTCCGGGGCACCGGTGCGGCCAAGGTGGGTGAGTCTGCGTTTTCCATCCAGCTGCCGCCGCCCAATGTGACCGGCACGCTGCACATGGGCCATGCGTTCAACCAGACCATCATGGACAGCCTGACGCGCTACCACCGCATGCTGGGGCACAACACGGTGTGGGTGCCCGGCACGGACCACGCCGGCATTGCCACGCAGATTGTGGTGGAGCGGCAGTTGCAGGCGCAAAACATCAGCCGCCACGACATGGGGCCGACACCGTTTGAGGCACGCAAGAATTTTGTGAGCAAGGTGTGGGAATGGAAAGAGAAAAGCGGCAACACCATCACCACCCAAATGCGCCGCATGGGCGACAGCGTGGACTGGAGCCGTGAGTACTTCACCATGGACCCCAAGCTGTCCAAAACCGTCACCGAAACCTTCGTTCGCCTGTACGAGCAGGGCCTGATTTACCGGGGCAAACGTCTGGTGAACTGGGACCCGGTGCTGCAAAGCGCCGTGAGCGACCTGGAGGTGGAAAGCGAAGAGGAGGACGGTTTTCTCTGGCACATCCGTTACCCGTTTACCGACGGCCCGCAAATGGTCAACGGCGAGATGGTCGCAGGCCTAGTGGTTGCCACCACCCGCCCCGAGACCATGCTGGGCGACGTGGCCGTGATGGTGCATCCAGAAGATGAACGCTACAAACACTTGAAGGATAAATCCGTCAGGCTTCCTCTTTGCAATCGCTCAATTCCAATAATTATGGATGACTACGTTGAGAAGTCCTTCGGTACTGGAGTGGTCAAAGTCACGCCTGCACACGACTTCAATGACTACGCTGTAGGGCAGCGTCACGGATTGCAGACTGTCCGAATCTTTGAGTTAGATGCAAGATTAGTCTCATTTATAGAAGGCAGCTCACACGACGATCTAATTGGGAACTATGGTGCAGAACATCAGGAGGACAGGCCTTACTGTGCAAGTTTAAGCAAAGACCTGGCCCACCTTTCTCGTCGTGAAGCATTCTCTAGGATTGTGCCTGAGCAGTTTCAAGGTTTGGATCGCTTTGTCGCCCGCAAAAAGATAGTTGCAGAGCTAGAAACACTTGGCTTACTTGTAGAGACAAAAAAGCACAAGCTCATGGTGCCTCGTTGCTCACGAACCGGACAAATTGTTGAACCGATGCTGACTGAGCAATGGTACGTCGCGATGACGAAAAAAACGGGCAAAACCGGGAAGTCGATTGCGCAAAAAGCCATCGACGCAGTTCAATCCGGCGAAGTCAAGTTCGTCCCCGAAAACTGGGTCAACACCTATAACCAATGGATGAACAACATAACGGACTGGTGTATCAGTCGCCAGCTCTGGTGGGGGCATGAGATTCCTGCTTGGTACTCCAAATTCAAAAATGAAGCATATGTAGCAAAAGATGAGCAGGAAGCACTCTGCAAGTTTTACGAAGAAATTGACAAAGCGATTTTTGGAGCAACGGAAAATGCCGAAAAAATTGCAGCAAGAACTCCAGAACTTAAAGATGCAGCCTACAGTAACGTCGAGCGCTTGAAACTTCTTCGAGCTGCGGGCCTTAAACGCGACGAAGATGTACTGGACACGTGGTACTCCTCCGCGCTAGTCCCGTTCTCAACCATGGGCTGGCCAGAAAGTATGGCCCCCACGCTTGCAACTTCGTCTGCTGCGCTGCCCCCCGAGGGGGCCCTCGCGCCTAAGGGCGGCCTGTCGGCGCTCGACACTTCGGACTACAACCTCTACCTGCCATCCAGCGTACTCGTCACCGGCTACGACATCATCTTCTTCTGGGTCGCCCGGATGATCATGATGACCACGCACTTCACTGGCAAGGTGCCGTTCAAGCATGTCTACATCCACGGCCTGGTGCGCGATGCGCAAGGCAAAAAGATGAGCAAGTCTGAGGGCAACGTGCTCGACCCCGTCGATTTGATTGACGGCATTGCCCTGCCCGATCTGCTGGCCAAACGTTCCGAAGGCCTGCGCAAGCCCGAGACCGCCCCGCAGGTGCGCAAGAACACCGAAAAAGAATACCCCACCGGCATCCCCGCATTTGGTGCGGACGCGCTGCGCTTCACCATGGCCAGCTACGCCAGCCTGGGCCGCAACATCAACTTTGACACCAAGCGCTGCGAAGGCTACCGCAACTTCTGCAACAAGTTGTGGAACGCCACGCGCTTTGTGCTGATGAACTGCGAAGGGCAAGACTGCGGCCTGAAAGAGCACACCAAGGCCGAGTGCGCACCTGCCATCAAAGACGACAGTGGTGCCGTCATCACAGCCGCTGGCCCGTTCCACGGCTACATGCGCTTCAGCCAGGCCGACCGCTGGATCAGTTCGGTCTTGCAGCAGGTGGAGATGGAGGTGGCCAAGGGCTTTGCCGACTACCGGCTGGACAACGTCGCGAACACGATTTATGAGTTTGTCTGGAACGAGTTTTGTGACTGGTACCTTGAGATTGCCAAGGTGCAGATTCAAACCGGCACCGACGCTGAAAAAAGAGCCACAAGACGCACCCTGATCCGTACGCTGGAGTGCGTGATGCGCCTGGCGCACCCGGTGATTCCGTTCATCACCGAGGCGCTGTGGCAGAAGGTCTCCATCGTCGCAGGTTTGCCGGGAGAGTCCGTCAGCATCGCCCGCTACCCACAAGCGCAGCCCGAAAAGATCGACATGGCCGCCATTGCCCACGTCACCAAACTCAAGGCGCTGGTCGATGCCTGCCGCGCGCTGCGCAGCGAGATGAGCGTGTCGCCCGCCACCCGGTTGCCGCTGTACGTGCTGGCCAGCTCACAGGCCGAGCATGC
This sequence comes from Comamonadaceae bacterium, assembly GCA_043758475.1. GTDB lineage: Bacteria > Pseudomonadota > Gammaproteobacteria > Burkholderiales > Burkholderiaceae_C > JANYCG01. The sequence goes on from JAYVNK010000074.1 coordinate 6,321, forward strand.
CTTCATGACTCAGGCCGCGCCGGTATTGCAGTCGCTGGCCAAGCTGAACGAAGTGAAGATTTTTGAAGATGAGGCGCTCTGGCAGGCCGCTGCGCAGGCGGCACCGGTGGCCGTGGTCGGCGAGGCGCGCATTTGCATGCACATGCAGATAGACGTTACGGCTGAGAAAACCCGCCTGGGCAAGGAAGCCACGCGTCTGGAAGGTGAAATCGCCAAGGCCAACAACAACCTGGGCAACGAGGCGTTCGTGGCCAAAGCCCCGCCGGTCGTGATTGAGCAGGCCAGAGCCCGCGTGGCGGGCTTTGTGGCCACGCT
>JAYVNK010000075.1:0-6630 GCA_043758475.1 Comamonadaceae bacterium
CTGCGCTTCGTCAACCGGTACCACGATGATCCTGGCTACATCGCCGCGCTGGCTGGCAACGTCAAAAAGCACTGGCAGGCCAATGGAAAGCCCGACCAGCTGGTGATGAGCTTTCACGGCGTCCCCGAGCGCACGCTGCACCTGGGCGACCCGTACCACTGCGAGTGCTTCAAGACCGCGCGGCTGCTGGCTGAACAATTGGGGTTGCGCAAAGACCAGTACAAAATCACATTCCAGTCACGCCTGGGCCGCGCCAAGTGGCTGCAACCCTACACCGGGCCCACGCTGATCGCCATGGGCCAGGCGGGGGTGCGCCGGGTTGACGTGATCTGCCCGGGCTTTAATTGCGATGGCCTGGAAACGCTGGAAGAAATTGACCAGGAGGGCCGGGAGGCATTTCTGCACGCAGGTGGCAAGGAGTTTCACTACATCCCGTGCCTGAACGACACCGATGCGTGGATCACCGCACTGTGCAATGTCGCCGTGCAGCACCTTGCGGGGTGGCCGACGCTGGCGGCACCGGATTCAAAAGCGCTGGCTGAATCACAGGCGGCAGCGATTGCGTTGGGGGCGCATCAATAGCGCAAGTTTTAGCCCAGCATGTTTCCAGCCGCCGGGTCTGACGCGCGCCGAAGAGGGTTAGTACCAGCGGGCTGCCCCGCAAACTTCTGGCTGTACATTCTGCGGTCGGCCTTTTTCAGCAGGGATTCGGCGTCCTCGCCATCATCCGGGAACAGGGCTTCGCCGACCGAGCCGCCGAAGTCAGTGTCGGCCAAAGACTCTTTGCCGAGGGCCTGCAGCGGCTCTTTGAGCGCAGCCTGAATCTGAAGGCGCACGCGCTCCAGGTTGTCGCGGTTCTCCACCCGGTCCAGAAGAATCACAAACTCATCGCCTGATAAACGGGCGACCAGGTCTTGGGCGCGAACGGTGCGTCTCAAGCGCTGTGCAATTTCGATCAGCACCCGGTCACCCATGCTGTGGCCAAACTGGTCATTGATGCGCTTGAAGCGGTTCAGGTCGATGAACAGCACGGCAAATCCGCTCTCGCCGGGCCCGACAGGTGAACTTGCAGCCTTTGCCGCGTGCAGGGCTTGGCTGATTTTCTGGCGCAGGCGCAGCATGAAGGCGTCCCGGTTGGCCAGGCTGGTCAGGCCGTCGGTCTGCAGGCGCTGCTGCATGGTCTCAAAACTTCGGGCGAGCTGGCCGATTTCATCAGGCCGCTGGATGCCTACTGGCCAGTCAAGCTGCCCTTCGCCTACCCGCAACGCGGCTTCCGACAGGTGCTTGAGATCCCGCGTAACCCAGCCCAGTATTCGCATGCCCAGGGCAATGGCCACCAGTGCCGCCAGCGCGCTGAGTAGCGCCGTACGGACCAGGTTTTCTGTCACGCCGGTCATGAAATCGCTGCGTGGCATGGCCACCACGGTAATCCACTCCAGTCCGGCGTCGTCCTTGATGCGGTCAAACGCGGCGTGAATTATCTGCCCATTGGACAAAGTGAAATTCAACTCATGCGCGCCGACTCTGGCGTTTTTTGCAGCCATGCGTGCACGGACCTCTGCATAGGTCGCCGCAACCACGGGGCTTTCGCTGTCGGCGGCGTTGATGCGTATTTTTTTACCGTCAGGCAATGCCTTGATGTTGGGCCCCGCCGATGAAGCAATCAGGTTCCCGTCGGGCTCCACGATGAAGGCCATGCCGTTTTGCGAAACGCGCAGCCTGCTCACAAAGTCATTCAGAGCCCGCAACTTCACGTCGGTGGCGACGACACCCTCAAAGTCGCCACTGCGGCCCAGCACGCGGCGCGCTCGGGTTGCCACCAGGTCGTTGGTGCTGAAGTCAATGTAGACGGCGGTCCAGGTTTGCGCGCTCGCAGTGGCTCCGGCCTTGTACCAGGGGCGCTCCCGCGGGTCGAACAGTCGGCTTTCGCGCGAGGCGAGCACCGGTTCACCGTTGATGCCAGTGAACCGGTAGAAGGCGCGCGGGTCCGCGGCCTTGAGCTTGATTCGCAGCTCGCCTTCGGTCAGCGAGTGCCGGTAAACGCCGAACGCCTGGCCCACGCGGTTGCCAAAATACACATAGTTGTTCGGGTCAAGATGCAACGATGTGGCAATCCAGAACCGGGTGCGCAGATTCTCGATGTCCTGGTCGATGGAAGACGCCACCGGCATGCCGTCCGGGAAGGCCGCCTCCAGCACAGCGCCAGAGCCAACGATGTGCCGGTCAACCGCCTGGCCTATGCGGCCCACTGTCTCCAGCAGCAAATGGGAAGACACCTCTTCCACCGCCCGGCTACCCGCCACATAAGACAGCCCAATGATGGTAAGCGCAAGCGCCAATACCAAGGCCACGTAGGGAATCGTCAGCACCTGGCGCAGGGACAAGCGGAATTTTTCTTGTTCAACCATGGTCTATATGCCTGGGTTACCCAGGCGAACCACCCGGTCAGTGCCGTAGCAGGCTGTGCCCGCCATGACGAACTGTAAATTATAAAGTCCAGCCCCCAGTGCAATGCAGCGGACCCGGCACGTCAAACGTAAAGCAGACAACACACCGCCGGGTCCGGGCCCGGAAATACCGCGCCACAAGGAGAGAATTTACCTATAGCCCTTGTTAAATATAGATAATTAGCTACTATAATAGTAGCAAAAAAATTCAATCCAAAGCGTGAATAAACGCAGCCACACGGGTGAGCTGGTCTGGCACGTTGAGCGCGGGTGCATGGCCGCACCCTGCAATTTCCACCACCTGTGTCAGGCCCAAGGCACCGGGCCCACGGCGCAGCATTTCGGCGGTGGTGTCCCGCAGCACCAAATCAGAGTTTTCACCGCGCAGGCACAGCACCGGGATGTTGATGGCATCGTAGTGGTCCCACACCAGGTAGTCATCCGGGTGGCTGATGAACTGCTGCACCATCGCCGGGTCATAGTGGGGGGTGACGCGGCCATCGGGCAGACGCCGCGTAGACGTCTCGGTCAAGCGGCACCACTGTGCATCGGTCAAAGCGCCGTAAGGTTTGTAGACCTGGCGGAAAAAGGCTTCAAGCTCAAGCACCGTGGCAAAAGCCGGTGGGTTGCCCGCATACGAGCGGATGCGGGCGATGGCCGCATCGGCCACCTGCGGCGCTATGTCGTTCAAAGTCAGGCTCAGGATGCGATGCTTGAGCTGCGGCTGGAACAGGCCAGACGCGCACACCATGCCAATGGCACCGCCCATGGAGGTGCCGACCCAATGCGCCTCGTCAATCTTCAGCTGGCTCAACAAATCAGCCGCGATGCGCGCATAAAACGACAGGCAATACTCGGCTTCAGGCAGTGGGCTCCATTGGCTCAAGCCACGGCCTATGGTGTCGGGGCAGATGACGCGGCAGCCATCGGCGCGTTGGCTCAAATGCGCGGCCAGTTCGTCCATGTCGCGCCCGGTGCGGGCCAGGCCATGCCAGGCGATGACCGTGCGCGAATGCTGCGCGCCCCATTCGGTGTAATGGATTTCGCGACCGGCGCAGGTCAGGTAGTGGGACGTCATCGGCATGGTCAAACTCTTCAAACTGGAAAATCCCGGCTGCGCTGTGCAATGCGCAACCGGGATGGCATGATCACTGCGGCACAGTGACCGTGCTGCCCGCAAACGTGATGGCGTCAGCAGCGGCAGGCGCTGCCGCAATCGCGGGCACGTTGGCCGCAGTGATGGCGGGCGCCGCGCCGCCGGTGCCTCCGCGCACCACCGTGCGCACCACCTGGCTGGCTGGCAGCGCCTTGCCGGATTTCAGGTTGTCATACACCGCGTCCAGCGCGCGGTTCAGGTAGACGTGCAGCGGGATGTAGCGGGTATCGTAGCCAGGCAGCACAGTAGGCAGGCCGATGAAGGTGTCAAAGTGCTGCGCGTTGGTGACCTCGATGTAACTGAGTTTGCTGGCCGCGCCCTCGGCCACTTTGTTCAGCGCAAAGTACGGGCGTGATGTGTGGCTTACCGGCAGCAAGGCATCGGCGCGGCCATGCACGATGATGGCGGGCTTGCCGCGCAGGTTGCCACTACGCCGGGACTCGTTCACGCCTGCCTGCAACTTCAGCGCCGTGGCATCGCTGCCTGCAACCAGATTGCGCAGGCACAGCGCACCGTCCAGATTGAAGTCAGTCAAACCCGTCGATGGCGAGACCGAGAACAGGTCACGCACCGGGCCAGCCGCATTGTTGTTGTTGATCAACTGCACGCCAACGCTGGGCGGCACGCCATTGCCGGTGGCAAACATCGAGGCCAATGACGCTGCTGGCAACGTGGTGACCGCGCCTGCTGCCGTGGTGGCCGCAAAGCTGTAGCCGCACAGGTTGTCCTTGACGCTGGCGCGCGACAGGCCGTTGGCAAACGTCACGCTCACGGCCGATGCGACTTCAAATGCAGCGAGGGATGCGTGCAATACGTCAGACTCTGGCTCCCAGCCGTAATCACGCAGCTTTTGCAGCGCTTCATCGGCTTGCAATGGCGTGGTTGCCGCGCTCAGCAGGCCCTTGGTTTTGAGCGACGCGCAGCGGTTGGCCGCAAAGGCCGGAATGACGAACCCAGCGCCGGGCGACGTGGCCAGCTGGGGCGACAGCGCTGCGCAGGATTGGTACAGATTGGCCAGGGTGGTGTAGTCGATCAAGGACTTGCCCGACACCGCCAGCGTGGTGTTGCCGCGCTTCACAGCAACACCAGGGTTCAGCGGCATCTCAACCGCCGGTTCGGACACTGCCAGGCCGCTGATCAGGCCCTGTGTGTCTTGCTCAAGGGCCGCAATGGCCGCGCCACCGCCGTTGGAGATGCTGGATGCAATGACGATGGTGTTGGCCGGTGTGAGTGTCTTGAGCCGCATGCCCGCAGCGTCAGTGTCACCAAATTTCTCATTGATCACCCAGTAAGCAAACTCCACGGCCTGCAAGGTTGAGCGGCCCCAGTCGGCCTCCGGGTTTTGCTGCGAATGTGCATGCTTGAAGGCAAAGCGGTTGGGTGTGGCTGCGTTGAAGGTGGCCAATTCGGCGCTGGACAAATTCGCGCGGAAGGCTGCGTTGGCGCCTGCTGCCGAAGCACCCGCGCGCGTGCCATCGATCAGCGGCACCGTATCCGCCGCCAGATCATGCGGAGCTGCACCCGTGCCCTTATCGCTGTAGGCCACGGCACAGCCGCGCTTAAGGCCCCATTCGCCAGTGGACATGCCGCCGTATACGCCGCGCGAGCCTGACGCCGTGGCGGTGATGATGCACGGGCTGGCCTTGTTGAAGCTGGCGGGGACCTGCACCATCAGCGTAACGTTTTTGCTGCCTGTGCCGTCGTCGCTGTAGGCGATGTACTCAACGCCGGCAACTCTGCCCTCGCCCGTGCCGACAACGCCCGCGGCGTCCACATTGGGGCCGTAGAGCGTGCCGTAGCCGCCTGCTGCAGTCATGTCAAGCAGGGCGCGGTAGTTGTTGTACACAGCAGCGCGGCGCATCTCCACCGCCGTGGGCTTGAGTGGATCGGCAGATGCGGGCAACACGCCGGCCAGGCCGGTTTTGCCAAGCCCCGCAGTCAACAAATCGTCACTGATGCCGTCATAGCTGATCTGCGTGACAGCTTTCAGGAACGCTGGTTTGCTGTTCGCGGCCGGTCCACTGACGGTATCGGTTCCGCCACAGGCGACCAGCATGGCCGCGCCGATCAACGCCGCAGCGCCCGGCACACGATTCACTTGAACCTTCACACGCTTTTTCCCAGTCATGGCGATCTCCTTGGTTGTGATGAAAAACTAAAAAAAAAAAAACAGTCGGCCTCAGGCCCGGCCAGCACGCAAACGCCCCACCACCCCGGTGGGGAAATAGTAAACAGACAAAACAAACAGCAGCCCCAGCCACAGCAGCCAGCGGTCTGGCGACAGCAGCGCTGCCAGCCAGGGCAAGCTTGACGCGGCCTCGCTGCCCGCTTTCAGCAGATCCTGCAAATAGCTTTGCGCTACCATGAACAGCGCTGCACCGATGGCCGCGCCGTAGATGGTGCCCATGCCGCCGATCACCACCATGAGCAGCACATCCATCATGATCTCGAACGACAGCGATGTGTCCGGCCCGTTGTAGCGCAACCAGAGCGCCAGCATCGCGCCGGCCATGCAGGCAAACAGGGCGGACAGAATGCTGGAGGTGGTGCGGTAGACCACAACGCGGTAGCCAATCGCCTCGGCGCGAAATTCGTTCTCGCGAATCGCCTGCAGCACGCGCCCAAACGGTGAGTTGACGATTCGCAGCAGGGCCAGAAACAAAATCAGCGCGACGAAGAACAGAAAGTAGTAGCAGAGCAGCCGTCCGTCAAGGTTCACACCCAAAAACGGCTTCTCTGCAAACTCAAAACTGGGTGACAGCCATTCAGGCAGCTTGAAGGTCAGCCCGTCTTCGCCACCCGTCAAGTCAGACAGCTGGGACGCCAGCGTCTGGAAAGCGGAAGCCACCGCCAGCGTGATCATGGCAAAGAAAATGGCCCGCACCCGCAAAGAGAAAAGCCCCACGGCCAGCGACAGCACAAACGACACCACCAATGAGCTCACCAGCCCGACCGCCAATGCGCTCCAGGTCGGCCCCATGCGTGTGGTAGCGATGGCCATGCCGTAAGCCCCAATGCCAAAAAACA
>JAYVNK010000076.1:0-6609 GCA_043758475.1 Comamonadaceae bacterium
GGGCGCTTCCTGCACGACTTTTTTGGCACGCTCCTGGGTGCGCTTTTCGCGGTAGAGCACATAGGCGCGGGCAATCTCGTGGTGGCCGCCGCGCATCAGGCCCAGCTCCACCTGGTCTTGCACGTCTTCAATGTGGAAGGTGCCGCCCCCGGGGCGTGAGCGCATCAGCGCGCGGATGACGGCCTGCGTCAGGCCGTCGACCATTTCCCGTACGCTGGCCGAGGCTGCGCCCTGCGTGCCGTGCACGGCCAGAAAGGCCTTCATCATGGCGACGGCAATCTTGTTGGGCTCAAACGGAACGACCGCGCCGTTGCGCCGGATGATCTGGTAATGGTTTAGCGGGTGGGCCGCTGTGTTGTAGGTGTCTCCTGCGCTTTGGCGGGCAACTGCTCCAGGGGGCCGTGTGGGCGGCGTATTCAAGGCGATCTGCATTTTTTTCCTCGTCAATGGCAAAATTTTTATGAGTGTTCCCGTGCGCAGCGCCAGAAGGCTGTTCCGGGATTTATTCCAGAACCATTTGCGCGCTTTTGGACTGCCTTCGCAATGGGTTTGACTGGTTGACTGTCTCACCAGCACACACTATATATGGGGTCTGGTGTGATTACAAGCCACTACCTGTAGTGTACCGGCAGTGAAATGCAATATCTTAACCAGGGTCTAAAGGCGGCATAACAAGCAGCCATGCGGCCTGGCGGGAACTGTCAGCGGTTTAGACCCGGATCAACGGTCACACTTTGAAACCAGAGCATCGGGAAAACACTGAGCCGGCCAGCCCAGCGTCTGTTGCAAAAGTCGCCAGCCAAACCCGATGCCCGGATCTGCCTTGCGTCCGGGCGCGATGTGTTCATGCCCCGCCACATGATGCACTGGGTAGTGTTGTGCAATGGCCGGGCAAAGGCTGCCCAGCGTTTCGTATTGGGCGGCTTCGAAATCGCCGCCTTCCATGCCTTCGAGTTCAATGCCGATCGAGTCATCGTTGCAATTCTCGCGTCCCCGGTAGCACGAAGCCCCAGCGTGCCAGGCGCGGTTGTCGGTGCTGACAAACTGCCAGAGCTCACCGGTGCGCCGGATGTAGAAATGCGCCGACACCTGCATGCCTTCAATGCGCTTGAAGTAAGGGTGCAGGTTCCAGTCAAGCTGGTTGGCAAACAGCTGCTGCACTTCATCGCCACCATACTCGCCCGGCGGCAGGCTGATCGAATGGATCACGATCAGGTCAATGTTGGCTCCCGTGGGCCTGGGGCCGAAGTTGGGGGAGGCCTGGCGACGCGCAAACTGGTACCAGCCTTCATACCACAGTGCCTCTGCGGGCATCCGCTCCCCCTGCGCGTCAGGCGGGTTCGTCATTGGACTCATTGCCTTGCGGCACGTCAATGGCCAGGCGCGCGATGCGGTAGCGAATCTGGCGCAGGCTCAGGCCCAGGCGCACTGCCGCAGCCGTGCGGTTGAAGCCGGTTTCCTGCAGCGTTCTGACAAGAATATCGCGCTCCTGGCCGTCCAGATGGTCTTGCAGGTCGATCGGCAATGCCGCCGCAGCTTGGGCAATCCCCACTAACCCAATACGCTCGATGTCTGTCCCGACATTCGGCCCGGCAGGCAACGCAACCTGCGGATCGGCGGACCGCACGGCGGTTTGCTGGGTGTCGTCGGCCAGCGGGGTGGGCAGGGTTCGCTCAATGTCGGAGTCGACTTGCAGCTCATCGCCGTCGCGCAAGGCCACGGCGCGGTGCAACAGGTTTTCCAGCTCCCTGACATTGCCCCGGAGCGGTTGCGCTGAAAGTTGTTCGAGCATGCGCGGCGACAGCACCGGCACGGGCATCCCCGCCTCAGCCGCGATGCGTTCGAGCAGCGCCCGGCACAGGGCTGGCAAGTCTTCCAGCCGCTCGCGCAGCGGGGGGATCATGATTTCGATCACATTCAGCCGGTAATACAGGTCTTGCCGGAAACGCCCCGCCTTCACCTCGGCGGCCAGGTCTTTGTGCGTGGCGCTGACGATCCGCACGTCAACGGGTTCCTCCTGGGTGGCACCCACTGGGCGCACACTGCGCTCCTGGATGGCGCGCAGCAGTTTGGATTGCATGGCCAGAGGCAAGTCTCCGATTTCGTCCAGAAAAAGCGTACCCCCCTGTGCCGCCTGAAAGAACCCGTCGCGGTCCGCTGTGGCCCCGGTGTAAGCTCCTTTTCGGGCACCAAAAAATTCTGATTCGAGCAGATTCTCAGGGATGGCGCTACAGTTCACGGCGATCAGCGTGCCCCCCGCACGATGGCTGTTGGCATGCAGTGCGCTTGCCGCCAGTTCCTTGCCAGTGCCCGATTCGCCGCGCACCAGAACCGGTGCCATGCTTCTGGCCACCTTGGCGATGCGTTCCTTGACTGTGCGCATCACGGCTGATTCCCCCACCAGGCGTTGCAGGGAAGCGTCTGCGCTGGCTGTGCCACCCGTCAACGCGTTCCGGTTTGCGCTTCGGCCAAGGCCCGCCTTGGGAGTCAGACCTTTCTCCAATCCTTTGTCATCCGGCTGGGGCGCACCGGCGGCGCGCGACTCAACCGCAGATTGGGCTGCGTCCAGAACGGCGGACGCGATGACCGCGCGAAACTGTTTGAGGTCCACCGGCTTCGTCAGGTAATCAAAGGCGCCCGCCTTGAGGCATTCCACAGCATTCTCGGCCGAGCCATAGGCGGTGATCACCACGCAGCGCTCGGTGCGTTGATCTGCCTTGATGCGTGCCAGCACTTCAAGGCCCAGACCGTCAGGCAGGCGCATGTCGGTAATGACCACATCAAATCGCCGTTCGTCCAGCAGTTGCAGCGCCTCCTTCAGGCTGCCGGCTGCATCCACCCGAAAGCCCTCACGCAGCAGGGTGAGCTCATACAGCGTGCGCAAGTCCGGTTCATCGTCGACAACCAGAATCCGGGTGTTGTTCAGGGCAGCGTTGGTGGCCATGGTGCGTGCGTCATTCTCTCAGACAGGCGCGGGTTGGAAGGCCTGTAGCCGGTCACTGCTGCGCGCCGTGCGAAACGTCACAAAAAACTCGTTGCCATCGGTGTCCACGCCGCCCACGTGGCGTTGCATGCGCTGGTAGACGATGGACGCGCCATGCCCTTCGCACAGCTCCCGGCAGATGTACAAGCCGAGTCCGCTGGAGCGGCTCTCGGACGAGAAAAATGGTTCAAACAAATGCTGCTCGACCGATGGCTCCAGCGGCAGGCCATCGCTCCACACACCAAGAATACCTTGCCCGGCCTCGCTCGGCCGGACCTCAATCTGGATGGACCCGCTCTGCCCGCTGGCGTAGCGCAGGGCGTTGTCAAGCAGGTTGATCAGCAGGCGGCGCAGGTGCTCGGGCTCAAATGCAACCTGGATTTCAGGCGACAGCAGGGCGACGCTGATCAGGTGCTGGCTGCCGGTTTGCTGGGACCAGTCGCGCCAGATGCGCTCGACCGACCCGCGCAGCGCCAGCGACTGCGCAACGGACGCGCTGTCCTTGGTTTGCACCCGTGAAATATTGAGGACCTCATCGACAATTTTCCCAAGCCGGCTGGCGTTTTGCGCCACCATCTGCGTCAGTTGCCGGTGTTTTGGGTCGGTGAGGTCTTCATCCAGCAGGGCATTGGCCTGCGCAATGGCCGCCAGCGGATTCCGAATCTCATGCGCCACCGCCGCCGACATCCGCCCCATGCTGGCCAGCTTGTCGGTGCGCACGCGGGCTTCCATCTCACGCTGGTCCTGCAGGAACATCACGCACAGGCTTTCGCTGCCACTGTCGTGTTTGACCGTGAGGCGGGTGCGCACCCGCAGCCGTCGCAGGCCCTGGCCCGGATGCAGGATGGTGAGATCGGTGCGCCGAAGGTCAACGCGGGTAAAACTGGCGCGTGCCAGCTCGGCCAGCGCCGCCCAGGCCGGCTCACTGCCCAGGTTGAACGACGCATCGCGTTGCGACAGCTCCGAGCCCAGCAGGTGGCGGGCTGCCGGATTGGCAGCGCGGACAACCCCCTGTGCGTCCACGACAAGAACGCCGTCCGTCAGGGATTCGATCACCAGCTCATTGACCTGGCGTTGCACTTGCACGGCGAGCTGGCTGCGTTTGGAGCGTTGTTCCTCATTGAGCAGGCGGGTGGACAGTTGATTGGACAGAAAGGCAATGACAAAGCAGCCCGCCCCCGTCAATGCCGATTGCGCAAAATAGGCTGCAGTGTCGCCCGGTGCTTGGCCAGAAAGCCAGGCCGAGTACGCCAGCAGCAGCAAGGTGACACTGGCCGCCGTGCCCAGGGCCAGCGCCAGAGACCCCAAAACGGCTGCCAGAAGCACCGGCAAGGCCAGCAACGGCGCGTAGTTGATGTTGCTTCCCTGCAGGAATTGCAGGGCCGTGAAGGCCACCACATCCACGCCTATCGTGACAACCCAGTGCGGATCAAAACTGCGCCTCATGCGCCGCGGGTGGGCGAACAGGCGCACCCCCAAAGTCGCCGCAAAATAGCCGCTGCAGACAAAAATCAGCGACATGTTGGACGCCTGGTTCAATCCCCACAGGCTGCCCTGCAACAGCAGCAGCACCAGGCCCAGCGTGACCCGCGCCGTCATGAAGCCGCGCCACAGCCGCTCCAACTCCCCCGGACCCGTCAGGGGGTCATCCGTGTCGCCAAATCCGGATTCAAGGGGCGATGGCGCAAACCAGGCATGCGCCTGCGGCTGGGTTGCCATTCAGGATTCCGCGCGCTGGCGGTGCTCCAGGCTGCAGTAAACCCCCTGTTTGCCCGCAATCGCATCGGCTTGTGGCAGGTGAACATCGCATTGCCGGCAGCGCACCATCTCCAGCGCCATGGTGGCCGACGTGTCTGCCGGTTTGTCGACCGGGCGCGCGGTTTGCCCGCCGGGCCGCTGCTGGTCAGACCGCCGGTTCAAGCGAAACAGCCAGATGCCGATCAGCACGGCCGCCAGCACAAGCACAATTTTCATGTCGAGCGCCCAAGAACGACTTCCATCACAAAGCGTGAGCCCGCATAGGCCAGCAGCAGCAGCCCCGAGCCCGCGTACAGAATGCGCACAGCCACCCGGCCGCGCCAGCCAAAACGCAGGCGCCCGACGATCAACACGGCAAAAGTCAGCCACGACAGCAACGAAAAAATGGTTTTGTGGTCCCATTTCCAGGCGCTGCGCACACCATATAGCTGCTCACTGAAAAACAGGGCCACCAGAATCGTCGCCGACAGCAGCAAAAAGCCTTCCATCACAAAGCGGAAGGTCAGCCGCTCCAGCGTCATCAGCGCAATGCCGCTGTTCGGCTCTATGCCCAGCCGGATGCGTTTTTCCGCGCTGGTCATGAACCAGCCATGCGCCACAGCCACCGCAAACATGCCATAAGAAGCAATGCCCAGCCCCCAGTGCAATGGCAGCCAGAACGAGGCCTTGGCATGCAGCAGATTGCCCGGGAAAACCAGCGCCAGCAACACCACGGCCGTGCCCAGAAGGTACAGGCTCCAGCGGGTTTGAAGCTCAGGATAGATGCTGCTTTCCATGCCATACACAGCCGCAGCCAACCAGGCGGTGACTGACAAGGCGGGCGCAAAACCAAAACGCGGCAGGCCGCCAAACATGTAAAGCGCAAGGGCCAGACCGTGCAAAATCCACGCTAAAAGCGCCACGATGCGGATGGTGCCTGGGCCCAAACGGCGGGCACCCACGGCAGGCACAGCGTAGGCAGTCGCCGCAGCAAGCGCCAGGGTCACGCCGAGCGTGTCGGCACTGGGTAAAATCATGCCCACAGTTTAGCGTTTTGCGTCTGTGCCAAAAGCGCCGGTCAATAACTTTTCAGGCCTCCTCTGCGCGGCAAGTGCCCACGCTTCCACCCATCTTCCCCCAGGAACACCCTTATGGCCTCCGCTCTCGCTGACAAACTTTCCCGCCTGGTCAAGGGCATGCGCGGGCAAGCCCGCATCACCGAAGACAACGTGGCCGACATGCTGCGCGAAGTGCGCATGGCCCTGCTGGAGGCCGACGTGGCGTTGCCGGTGGTGCGCGACTTTATTGCCCGCGTCAAGGGCAAAGCGCTGGGCCAGGAGGTGATGGGCTCGCTGCAGCCGGGCCAGGTGCTGGTGAGCATTGTCAGCAAAGAGCTGGCCGCCACCATGGGCGAAGGCGTGGCCGACATCAACCTGGCAACGCAGCCGCCCGCCGTGATTTTGATGGCGGGTTTGCAGGGCGCGGGCAAAACCACCACCACCGCTAAGCTGGCCAAGCATTTGATCGAGAAGCGCAAAAAGAAAGTACTGACAGTCTCGGGCGACGTGTACCGCCCGGCCGCCATCGAGCAGCTCAAAACCGTGACCAGGCAGGCCGGCGCCGAGTGGTTCCCCAGCACGCCGGACCAAAAACCGGTAGACATCGGCCTGGCCGCGCTGGATTACGCGCGCAAACATTACTTTGATGTGCTGCTGGTCGATACCGCCGGCCGGCTGGCCATTGACGAAGCGCTGATGAAGGAGATCAAGGACCTGCACGCCGCGCTGAACCCGGTTGAAACCCTGTTTGTGGTGGACGCCATGCAGGGCCAGGACGCGGTCAACACGGCCAAGGCGTTCAAGGAGGCGCTGCCCCTGACCGGCATCATC
>JAYVNK010000077.1:0-6560 GCA_043758475.1 Comamonadaceae bacterium
CTTTCTTGAACGCCGGCCGCAGTGTCGGGATCTTTTCGATCTTGATCTTGCCCGGACCCTCGTCGATCGAAACCAGCACTTCGCCGGTACGGCCTTTGACGCGCACCGGCGTGATTTCGCTGGCAAAAGCGCCGGACGTGGTGGCCGCCTGCGCGCGTTCCACGCTGGCCATGGCGAACTCGTCCTGGGCGCCGCGCGAGAAGCTGTATTTGGCTGCGCAGTCCTCGCCAAAGGTGCCCATCGAGCGGCCAGCCTCGTAGGCGTCTTCCAGGCCGTCGAGCATCATGTGGTCGAAGATCTGGCCGTGGCCGATGCGGATGCCGCTGCGGCCCTTGGGCAGCAGATGCGGCGCGTTGGTCATGCTTTCCATGCCGCCGGCCACCATCACCTCATGGCTGCCCACCAGCAGCATGTCGTGCGCCATCATGGCGGCCTTCATGCCCGAGCCGCACATTTTGGACAGCGTCACGGCCCCAGCGCTGATCGGCAGGCCGCCCTTGAAAGCCGCCTGGCGCGCAGGTGCCTGGCCTTGGCCCGCCATCAGGCAGTTGCCAAAAAGCACCTCGGTCACCAGATCAGGCTTGACACCCGCGCGTTCAATCGCCGCCCTGATGGCCGCGCCGCCCAGGTCGTGTGCGGCCAGCGACGCAAAGTCGCCCTGGAAACCGCCCATGGGGGTGCGGGCGGCACCGACTATGACGATGGAGTCGGCGATGGGGACAGGGTGGCGATCAGACATGTGTTTTCTCCATTAAATTGAAACGCCAACCTTAGCGAGATGGGCATCACGGCCAAGCAAAGCGGCTTTTTTAGTGAGCTTCCGGTCAAACGAATAGAAGCCCGCATCGGCCAGGCTGGAAGCCAAGTGCAAAGCATCGGCCAAGTCCATGCCTGCGGCGAAATCCCCCAAGGCCTGAAACACCTGCTCAGGATTTTCAGACACGACATTTGGCAAACCCAACAGGCCTGAGAACCCAAAATGAATCTGGGCCGGAGTCTGCCGGTATAGGCTGCGCAAAACCCACTCCACTTCGAGCAAAACCGTCTTGCTGACAAAAACGCCGCCTGTGTGGCCCATCAGGTGCTGGGCAATTCGAGTTTGCAACGGGTTGTCCGCGACAAATGTGCGCAGCAACATATTTGTGTCAACAGCAATCACGGCTTGTCTTTTGGGTTGTCATTGAGCCAATTCTTCCGGAACGCGGCCGCCATTTTCCTGTCTATTTCTGCAAGCGACAAAGGCGGCCCGTCGTACTTCAGGCAGCCCAAGACATCCTCAATCGTTGTGGGTGGAAACAAGGGTTTTCTGGCTGGCCGGATCAGCAGGCCCTGGGGAACCTCTTCAACTGTCAGGCTCATGCCCACATGCCACTTCCGCGCATCCCGCAATTCTTTTGGGATGACGACCTGGCCTTTGGATGACAGGGTGGTTTCTAGCACGGGGGCTCCTTCAATCGGGTATTCATCATTTTACCATGGTAAGACTCAGTAAGACAACTCACCTGGCTGCACGAACACAGGCATTCGCACCATCAAGCCGGGTGAAACCGCTTCTCCTGCTCATACGGAAACACATCAAACACATAGCCCGACTGGATGCGCTCCTTGTGGCCTTGCCAGAAGGCGGCATCCAGCAAATCAGCGTGGTGCTTCATGAAGACGCTGCGCACGGCAGGGTTGCCCAGCAGGAAGGGGCCAAATGTTTCGGGGAAGACGTCCTTGGGGCCGACCTTGTACCAGACCTCGCCGCTCATCTCGTCTTCTTCGTTGCGCGGTGTGGGCACCCGGCGGAAGTTGCAGTCGGTGATGTATTCAATTTCGTCGTAGTCATAAAACACCACCTTGCCGTGGCGCGTGATGCCAAAGTTTTTCCACAGCATGTCGCCCGGGAAGATGTTGGCCGCCACCAGGTCCTTGATGGCGTTGCCGTACTCGACCACGCCGCGCTCGATCTGCTCGCGGGCGCGGTCGGCGGCTGGCCCCTGCGCAGTGACCGTGGCTCCGCCCGCATCAAAGGCTTCCTGCAAATAGATGTTGAGCGGAATCATGCGCCGCTCGATGTAGACGTGCTTGATGATGACCTCGGTCTGGCCATCGCCATCGCGGTCGCTGACCTCCAGCTGGCTGGGCGCGAATTTTTCAATTTCTGCGATCAGCTCGTCGTCAAACCGGTCGCGCGGGAAGGCCACTTCGCTGTATTCCAGCGTGTCGGCCATGCGGCCCACGCGGTCGTGCTGCTTGACCAGCAGGTACTTGCCCTTGATCTGCTCGCGCGTGGTGTCTTTTTGCGGCGGGTAATAGTCCTTGATGACCTTGAACACGTAGGGGAACGACGGCAGGTCGAACACCAGCATCACCATGCCCTTGATGCCGGGCGCGATGCGGAACTTGTCGGTGGAGTGGCGCTGGTGATGCAGAAAATCGCGGTAAAAAAGCGTCTTGCCTTGCTTGGCCAGACCCAGTGCGTTGTAGATTTCATTGCGCGGCTTGCGCGGCATCATGCTGCGCAAAAATTGCACGTAGGCCGACGGGATTTCCATGTCCACCATAAAGTAGGCGCGCGCAAAGCTGAACAGGATCAGCAGGTCGTCCTCGCCAAACAGCGCGGCATCAATCACCAGTTTTCCCGAGTCAACATGCAGCACGGGCAACGCAAACGGGAACTCGTTAAAGCCGTTGATCAGCTTGCCCACCACATAGGCGCCCTTATTGCGGAAAAACAGCCCCGTGAGCACCTGGATCTGGAAATTGGCGCGCAGCTTGGCGTCCAAAAGCTTGGCCTTCATGACCTCAACCACAAAACCGGCATCGCGCTGCAGGTCTTCAAACTCCAGCCGCAGATCGAAGTCCTGCAACATCGTGACCAGCACGTCGCGCATGCTCTCGCGCGTGGGGTAGTAGGCGCGGTAGGTGGGGCGCACCTCGGACTCGCCGTTTTCGATGTACTCGGTGCTCACAGCCGGGCGCACAAAAATGAAGTCGTTCTGAAAATAGCTGCGGTGCAAAATCTTGGTGGTGACCGAATAGAAAAATGTCTCGGCCAGCTCGGGCTGGTGGTGATCCACCAGCAGCCCGATGTAATGCAGCTTGATCTGCTGCCAGATGTCCATGGGCTGGTCGCCCGCCTTGAATTCGCGCTCCAGCCGGTTCGAGCATTCCCTTACCCGCAAGTCGTAAAACTCGATGCGTTCACGCTGGGCGCGTTGCTGGCCGTGCCAGTCCGCCGTCTCAAACCGGTGCTTGGCGCGTGAGGACTCGGTGCGGAACAGCCTGTAATGGCGGTTGAAGCCGTCCATCATCGCCTTGGAAATGTCGTAGGCCAGCGTGGAGTCCAGGCGTTGGGGGAACATGGTCTAAAGGGTCCGGATTCAAAATACTATACTATTAATAGCTATTCATGCACGCTGGACAAGGGCTACAGCACTAATTGCCGCCTTGTAGGACGATTCCAGGCCGTCGCTGGCCGTCACCGTCAAACGCAGGTCTTGCAGCAGGCCGTCGTGCACGCCATAGACCCACCCATGCAGAGTGACATCCTGGCCACGCAGCCAGGCATCGCGCAGCACGGTGCTTTGCGCCACGTTGACGACTTGCTCAATCACGTTGAGCTCCACCAGCGCGTCATGCCGCGCATGCTCGGGGATCGAATCCAGCAGCACACGGTGCCGGTCCCGCACATCCTGAATATGGCGCAGCCAGTTGTCCGCCAGGCCAATGCGCGCGCCCTCCAGCGCCGCCTGCACGCCCGAGCAACCGTAGTGGCCGACGACCATGACGTGCTGCACCTTCAGGCGCTCCACCGCGAACTGAATGGTGGACAGCGCATTCAAATCCGAATGCACCACCACGTTGGCCACGTTGCGGTGCACAAACACCTCGCCCGGCTCCAGCCCCGTGATCTGGTTGGCCGGCACCCGGCTGTCGGAGCAGCCAATCCACATGTACTTGGGGCTTTGCTGGCTTTTGAGATTGGTGAAAAACCCCGGTCGCTCGCGCTCCATCTGGGCGGCCCAGGCGCGGTTGTGGGAGAAGAGGTCTTGGATGGAGGGGGTCATGTGATTCAATTCAGGCTGTTCGGGTCAAGATTTTTCAAACATCTCGCGCAGGACTGCCAGCGCAGGTTCAGGGTCAATGGCCGTCATCTTTTTGATCAGCCGCGAGACATCCACCGCTCGCATTTGATCCAGCGCAATCGAACTCTGCTGGCGTTGCAAACGAACCGTCACGCGGGATGGCCAATCATGGAGAGTGCTGGTTATGGGCGCTGCAATCACTGTGCCCAAGTGGGCATTCATGTCATCGGGCGACACCACAAGGCAGGGGCGTTTTTTGGTGATTTCCCGGCCCACCGAGGGGTCAAGGTTGACCCACCAGACGTCTCCCTGCCTGGGATAAGTTTTCCCTGGCATGGCTACTCGTCCCACGCGTCGGCCAACGGCATATCGCCCCAGAGGTTCTCAGCCTCAGTTAAGGGGGCTGCTGCGAAGGCCGCCGCCCAGCCGCTCCTGGGCGCCTTGATGGGTTTGAGCACGATGCTGTCAGCCCGCACCTGAATGCTCAGCGCCGACGCCCGCACCAAATGCAAGGACGCCAACACAGCTTTGGGCAAACGCAGTCCGAGTGAGTTGCCGATGGGGACGATATGGGTTTGCATGATAGATTGATGTAATTACAATGTGGCTATTATAAGACCGACATCCCGTTTCGTGTTGAGGACAGAGCTTGCCCACTTCGTGTGGCTGCGGTCTGTCCCGCAATGTGGACATCCAACAGCACGTTTCGAGTTGAGGACAGAGCTTGCCCACTTCGTGTGGCTGCGGTCTGTCCCGCAATGTCTCAGGAAGTCTCCGAAAACAGTTCCCGCCCGATCAGCATGCGGCGGATTTCACTGGTGCCGGCGCCTATTTCGTACAGCTTGGCGTCGCGCCACAGGCGGCCCAGGGGGTAGTCATTGATGTAGCCGTTGCCGCCGAAAATCTGCACGCCCTCGCCTGCCATCCAGGTGGCTTTTTCTGCGCACCACAGGATGACGCTGGCGCAGTCTTTGCGCACCTGGCGCACGTGCTCTGTGCCCAGCAGGTCCAGATTTTTGGCAACCGTGTAGGCGAACGAGCGACCGGCCTGCAGCACGGTGTACATATCGGCCACCTTGCCCTGGATCAACTGGAACTCGCCAATGCTCTGGCCAAACTGCTTGCGGTCGTGGATGTAGGGCACCACACTGTCCATCACGCTTTGCATGATGCCCAGCGGCCCGCCGGTGAGCACGGCACGCTCGTAATCCAGCCCGCTCATCAGCACCTTGGCACCCTGGTTCAGGCCGCCCAACACGTTCTGCACCGGCACCTCCACGTTGCTGAACACCAGCTCGCCGGTGTGGCTGCCGCGCATGCCGAGCTTGTCCAGCTTTTGCGCGATGCTGAAACCTGGCATGCTTTTCTCGATCAGGAAGGCGGTGATTGCGCCTCGTTTTGCCGACGGGCCGCCCCTAGGCAAAACAGCCCCCTCGGGGGGCAGCGAAGCGTGGGGGCCAGCTTCGAGTTCTGGTTCGCTCTTCGCGTAAACCACTAAGGTGTCCGCATCCGGCCCGTTGGTGATCCACATCTTGCTGCCGTTGAGCAAGAAGTAGCCGCCCTTGTCTTCAGCCTTCAGCTTCATGCTCAGCACATCACTCCCCGCGCCAGGCTCGCTCATCGCAAGCGCCCCCACATGCTCGCCGCTGATGAGTTTGGGCAGGTACTTCTGGCGCTGCTCGGGGGTTCCGTTACGCTTGATCTGGTTCACACACAGGTTGCTGTGGGCGCCGTAGCTCAAGCCCACCGAGGCGGACGCGCGCGAGATTTCTTCCATCGCAATCATGTGCGCCAGATAGCCCATGCCGGCCCCGCCGTATTCCTCGCCCACGGTGATGCCCAGCACGCCCAGGCTGCCCATCTTGCACCACAGGTCCATGGGGAACTGGTCGGTTTTGTCGATCAGGGCGGCGCGCGGCGCGATTTCGGTCTGCGCAAATTCGTGCACCGCATCGCGCAGGGCGTCGATGTCTTCGCCGAGTTGAAAATTGAGTCCTGGCAAATTCATGGCAATCTCCTTGAGTTCATCCTTGGGGTCATCGTTGGATTCAATAAGTTTTGGGCACGGGCACCAACGTCTGCTGCATTACAGCGCAGGTGCTTTGCTTGCCGTCCGCATCGACATGCACCACCTCGGCCGTGGTCACGACGATACGCCGACCCGCCTTGACAACGCGACCCGTGGCGCGAAGCTCCCCCGACTGGAAGGCAGCCAAAAAATTGATTTTGTATTCGACCGTGGTGACTTCCATGCCCTCGGGCACCACGGTCAACCCGGCATAGCCGCCCGCAATGTCAGCCAGCGCGCCCATCGCCCCGCCATGAAAGCCGCCCTGCTGCTGCGTCACCCTGTCTGAATAGGGCAGCGCCAGCTCGCACAAGCCGGGCTCTACACGCAGCAGGCGGACACCCAGGTGACCCATCATGCCCTGGCGGGCCACGCTTTCGTTCACACGCTTCCACAGCAGCTCATGCGGCATGGCTTTT
>JAYVNK010000078.1:0-6537 GCA_043758475.1 Comamonadaceae bacterium
AACCACCAAAGTTTTTACACCGAGCTCAGAAAACATCCATGACAGGTGGTAAACCAAAGTGGTTTTCCCGACGCCGCCTTTGTTGTTGAAAAAAGCAAGGGTTGGGACGCTCATAGCTGACGCCTCCTTATCGTGGCTTGCACAAAACCCATTTCAAGATTGAACGCCACTGCGGGATTGCCATTTTCGAATAGAGCCTTATTTGCTGTGCTGATACCGACACCAAAACGCTGAACATAACCGAGGTTACGCATCGCCTCCGCCAAATTGGGGTTACGGTAATCGGTGATTCCCGCGCGCCCAAAGTTTTGTACGTTCACAACGCCATAGGGACCACCAGGATTTGTGATCTCGATGCGATCGGCGAACCAATACACACGAATTGGGCTATTGGTTCCCAAATAAAGTCGGTGCAAAACTGCGTTTCGAAAAAGTTGCTCCAGAGCGACTTTGGGATATTGTGGAAATCGCTGTTCTTTGGGCTGGGACGTGAGATCCACCGGGGCTTGGTTGTGCGCGTTGAATTTTTCTTCAGTCGCACGAATGACATCGCCCAAATTTCCGTGAATCGGCGAATCATCAATGACAGGATCGGTCAACTCTGTGCCGTCAATTCGCAAAAACTGGACGTAAGCGCCGGGTACTGCATCGCTGGGAGACCAGCCTAGGCAAAGCATGCCCAGCACTGTTGGGAATCCTTTTGCTGAGCTCCCGATCATTTTTGTACTGGCCAATTGCGCTTCGACAGTTCGACCATTGGCTTCCAGGACATCGCGCGCCACTGCCTGGGGTAAATATTCTGTTTTAAAGTAGTTTAGATTGAGATCATCAAGGCTTTGGTGCGCAAGCTCCTGACAGTCGTCTGGCTGCTCTTTTGAACGACGTTTCTCGCTCAGACGCCTCTCTTCTTCTGGGCTTGCTTTCAGAGTAGCGCTGCCCGGACGGATCCAAATCCTGCCGTCATACTTGACAGGTGTTGAGATAGCGGGAGTCACTTCGATTCTGAGTATTGGTTTGCCGAGATAGTCCTGCTTCTTGACCACAAAACTTGGCAAAGGAACAATCTTTCCTTCCGCACGAATATTCAATAACACGCTTTCTAGGGCGTCTGTAATTTCCAGCCCTGATGGCAATCCGCTATGGTTATTAACGCCGAGTGCAATGACACCGCTCAAGTCGGCGTCGGAAATATCGTTCGCAAAAGCGCAGATCGTTCTACAAATTTTTTCTTTATTGTCTTTGCTGGAAAGGTCACTTTTCCACTCGCAGCGAAACGATTCGCCGGCTTGAATCAAAGCAGTAAAGTTTTCCTCCGTTTGCAAAGTCATTTCAAATCCTCAAAAGGTTTGCGCATGTGCCAGTCAGTGGCTTGCTGAAACCGATGTGCCACATTGAGCAGCCGGGCTTCCTGCAAATAGTTGCCTATCAACTGAATGCCAACGGGCATGTTGCCTGCGCCAAAGCCCGCTGGCAAGCTCATGCCCGGCAGCCCCGCCAGCGACGCAGGCAGCGTGAAAATATCGGCCAGATAATTGGCAACCGGGTCATCCGATTTCTCGCCAATTTTCCACGCCACGGTGGGCGCAACCGGCCCGGCAATTACATCGCATTCTGTGAACGCGTTTTGAAAATCGTCGGCAATCATGCGGCGGATTTTCTGCGCCTGCAGGTAGTAGGCATCGTAGTAGCCGTGGCTCAAGACGTAAGCCCCGATCATGATGCGGCGCTTGACCTCATCGCCAAAACCTTCAGCGCGGGTCTTCTTGTACATGTCGGCCAGATCGGTGTATTTTTCGGCGCGGTGGCCAAACTTCACGCCATCAAAACGGCTCAGGTTGCTGGACGCTTCGGCCGGCGCAATGATGTAGTACACCGGGATGGACAGCTCGGTACGGGGCAACGATACTGACACCAGTCTTGCGCCCAGTTTTTCGTATTCATTCAACGCTGCATCGACCGCAGCGCGCACATCGGCGGACAAGCCTTCGCCTAAAAACTCTTTTGGCACGCCAATGCGCAGGCCCTCAATGGAATCATTCAACGACTGCGTGAAGTCTTGTGCTGGCACGTCCAGCGAGGTGGAATCGCGGTCCAGATCCGGCCCGCACATCGCGCTGAGCAGCATGGCGCAATCCTCAGCCGTTCGCGCCATCGGGCCAGCCTGGTCCAGGCTGGAGGCAAAGGCGACCATGCCGTAACGTGAGGCGCGGCCATAGGTCGGCTTGATGCCGGTGATGCCGCAAAACGAGGCCGGTTGGCGGATGGAGCCACCGGTGTCCGTGCCGGTGGCCGCAGGCGTGAGTCGCGCCGCCACTGCTGCCGCGCTGCCGCCCGAAGAGCCTCCGGGAATGCGTGTGATGTCCCACGGGTTTTTCACCGGCGCGGGCCCTGTGTGGTCGACCGGTGCCACGGCAGAGTTTTCATTGCTGGAGCCCATGGCAAACTCATCGCAATTGAGTTTTCCCAGCGTAATGACGCCCTGGCCCTCTAGCTTGCTGACGATTGTGCTATTAAATGGTGAGCGATAGCCTTTCAACATCCTGGAGCCCGCCGTGGTTACAAAATCTTTGGTGACAAAGATGTCTTTGTGCGCGATGGGTACGCCCTCCAGACTGCCTGCCGTGCCTGCTCCCGTGCCATTTGCTGTGCCCTTTGCCAGCCGCACGTCGGCCGCAGCAGCCTGGCGCAGCGTCACCTCTTCATCGATGGCGACAAACGTGCACAGGGATGCGTGTGTCTTAGCCCGGGCCAGAAAATGCTGCGCGGTCTCGGTGGCGGAAACGTCTTTGGCGCGCAGTTTGGCAGCGAGTTGCGTCAAGCTCAAATCATGCAAGGCGGTCATTCGATCACCTTCGGCACCAAAAACAAGCCGCGCTCCACAGCGGGCGCACTGCGCTGGTTGGCTTCGCGGTTGTTGCGTTCGCTTGCCACGTCGTCGCGCAGGCGCAAAGACATGCCGCACACGTTGGCCCTAAAGGCATCCACCGGGTGCGCCAACGGCTCAATGCCAGTGGTGTCGACCGCGCGCATTTTTTCCACGATCTCGAAGAAGCCGTTTATTTGCGTCAGCATGCGCTCACTCTCGTTGGGTTGGAGCTCAAGGCGGGCCAGATTGGCAATGCGTGAAATGTCGGTAGCAGTCAATGACATGGCAAAATAGGAGTTGAAACCGCATGTAAAGCACACCGGCAGGGATGCCTGTCGCTACGGTTTTGCGGAGTTATTCACAGGCGATAGGGTATTATCCCGCCTTTGGCTTACCGTCTGCAAAATGGCAGATTTTGGTGCGCCAAATGCCCTTTTGACCCGGTAAATGGGGTGATGTCAGGCCGAAGCGCCTGTCATGCCCGAGAGGATTTTTAATGTTTAGCGCATTTCGTCGGTACTTTTCCACCGACCTGGCGATTGATCTTGGCACCGCCAATACCCTGATTTACGTTCGTGACAAGGGCATTGTGCTCGACGAACCTTCCGTGGTGGCCATACGCCACGAAGGCGGCCCACAGGGCAAAAAAACCATCCAGGCGGTGGGCAAAGAGGCCAAAGCCATGCTCGGCAAAGTGCCAGGCAACATCGAAGCCATCCGTCCCATGAAAGATGGCGTGATTGCCGACTTTACGGTGACTGAGCAGATGCTCAAGCAATTCATCAAAATGGTGCATCCGCGCGGCGTGTTCAAGCCCAGCCCGCGCATCATCATTTGCGTGCCCTGCGGCTCCACCCAAGTGGAGCGGCGCGCCATCCGCGAATCTGCCCTGGGTGCCGGCGCCAGCGACGTGTTTTTGATCGAAGAGCCCATGGCGGCTGCCATTGGTGCCGGATTGCCCGTGAGCGAGGCCAGTGGATCGATGGTGGTGGACATCGGCGGGGGCACGACCGAGGTGGGTGTGATCTCGCTGGGCGGCATGGTCTACAAAGGCAGCGTGCGCGTGGGTGGCGACAAGTTTGATGAAGCCATCATCAACTACATCCGGCGCAACTACGGCATGCTGATTGGCGAGCCCACGGCTGAGGCCATCAAGAAAAAAATCGGCTCAGCCTTTCCGGGCAGTGAGGTCAAGGAAATGGAAGTGCGGGGGCGCAACCTGTCCGAAGGCGTGCCGCGCAGCTTCACAATATCAAGCAACGAAATACTGGAAGCGCTGACCGACCCGCTTAACAATATTGTCTCGGCTGTGAAAAACGCGCTGGAGCAGACGCCGCCCGAGCTGGGGGCCGACATTGCCGACCGCGGCATGATGCTCACCGGCGGCGGTGCGCTGTTGCGCGACCTGGACCGCCTGCTGGCCGAAGAAACCGGCCTGCCCGTGCTGGTGGCAGAAGACCCGCTGACCTGCGTGGTGCGCGGTTGCGGCATGGCGCTCGAGCGCATGGACAGGCTGGGTTCAATTTTTACCTCTGAGTAGTCCCAAGGCACCCGGTGTGCGGCTGGAAGCACACGGTATGCGGGGTCAAACCCCTGCAACATGCCCGCTGCGAACTTAAAAACCGGGACAATAAGCGCCCATGCCTTTAGGTACCCTTGACCGCACGCCACCGCCTTTTTTCAGGCAGGGGCCTTCTGCACTGTCCAAGCTCACGGTGTTCAGCGCGCTGGCACTGTTTCTGATGGTGGCAGACACGCGGTTCAAAATCACGCAGCCACTGCGGATTGTGGTGGCAACAGCGCTGCGGCCCGTGCAATGGGTGGCGATGCAGCCGATTAACTGGGCACAAGGCGGGGGCAAGTATTTCGAGGCCCTGAGTACTTCGCAGTCATCAGAAGAGCTGGCCCGGCAAAAGCTGGGCCTGCAATCGCAGCGCGCCAACCAGGTTGAGCAACTGCTGCTGGAGAACACGCGGCTGCGCCAGTTGCTCACTTTGCGAGAGCGGGTGACAACGCCTGCCCAGGCCGCGCAGGTGCTGTATGACGCAGCCGATCCGTACACCCGCAAAGTCATCATTGACAAGGGCATGGCCGACGGCGTGGCCATTGGTTCCCCGGTGATTGATGAGTCGGGCGTGCTGGGGCAGGTGACCCGCGTTTACCCATCGGTGAGTGAGATCACGCTGGTCACAAACCGCGACCAGGCGATTCCGGTGCAGAACTCCCGCACCGGCGCACGCGGCATCGCGTTTGGCGACGGCGCGGGCTACGCGGGTGCACTGGAGCTGCGGTTCATGGCGGCCAATGCCGATGTCCTGCCCGGCGACATTCTCACCACCAGCGGTGTGGATGCGGTGTACCCACCGGGCCTGCCGGTTGCAAAAGTTGACCGGGTTGAGCGGCGTGTCGATAGTGCTTTTGCCCGCGTATATTGCACGCCGTTTGCGTTGGTCTCGGGCACAGCGCATGTGATGGTGCTCAAGCCCGTGGCTGACCAGGTGGCACCGCGCCCTGCAGCAGACCCGCCGCCTTCGCTGCCGGGCAAAAAGGGAGTGCGCAATTGATCATGCGCCCAGGGCAGCAGTTGCTGCTGCCTGCCAATCCATTTTTCATCTGGGGCAGCCTGGCGCTGGCGCTGGCGCTCAACATGCTGCAGAACATGGGGCTGTGGGGGCGTGCCGCGTGGACGCCCGACCTGCTGGCGCTGGTGCTGGTTTTCTGGAGCGTGCACCAGCCGTTGCGCGTGGGCATTGGCGCCGCTTTTGTCTTTGGCATCTTGATGGATGTGCATCAGAGCGCCCTGCTGGGGCAGCACGCGCTGGCCTACACCGTGCTCAGCTTTTTCGCCATCACCATCCACCGCCGCCTGCTGTGGTTCAACGTGCCATCGCAGGCCTTTCATGTGCTGCCGCTGTTTGCTGCGATGCATGTGATTGAGCTGGTCATCCGGATGCTGGGCGGAGGTTCGTTTCCGGGTGTTCTGATGTTTGCTGCGCCGTTGATTGAGTCACTGTTGTGGCCGGTGATCAGTGTTTTGCTATTGGTCCCACAAAGGAGAGCGCCGGATCGGGACGCAAACAGGCCTTTATGACCCCCACGCTTGTCACTTCGTGTGCTGCGCTGGACATGCCGATGCCAGACGCAACGGCTCTTCGCACTGTCCAAACCTGCGCAGGCAGGTTTGGAGCCGCAGTACTCAGCCCCAAGGGGGCTGCCTTGCTTGGGGCGGCCCGGCACGGCGGCGACCGCTATGACTGAACTGCGCAATGTAGAAGCGGATCTGGCACGTTTCCGCGCACGGGTGCTGGTGGCCAGCGTGTTCGTGGTGGGCTGCCTGCTGCTGCTCGCCTGCAGGCTGGTTTACCTGCAGGTGTATCGCCACGAAGACCTGAAAGAGCAGGCTGAAAACAACCGCACGGCGATTGTGCCCATCGTGCCCAACCGCGGGTTGATCCTGGACCGAAATGGCATTGTGCTGGCCACCAATTACTCGGCTTATACGCTGGAGATAACGCCGTCCAAGGTGATCAACACCGAGCAGACGATTGACGCGCTTGCCAGCGTGGTGGACATCACGGCGCGTGACCGGCGGCGTTTTAAAAAGCTGACAGAAGAATCCAAAAGTTTCGAGTCGCTGCCCATCCGCACCCGCCTGTCTGACGAAGAAGTGG
>JAYVNK010000079.1:0-6534 GCA_043758475.1 Comamonadaceae bacterium
CCTCGACCGTGCCGGTTTCGTCAAACACGCACAACACCATGGCTTGGGCATGGGCAGAGAACACGGCGAAGTTGATGCCCTTGCCATCCCAGTGCGCGCCCATTGGCCAGGGCTGGCCCGTTTGCATGAGGGGGAGGGTCATTCCATCAGGCTCTTCGTTCAAGCATTACCGTGGCCAAAGGGGGCAGGTCCAGCACCACCGAATACGGCTTGCCGTGGTATGCGACGGGTTGCGCCGTGGCCAACCCTAAGGGCGTGCCCACGTTGCTGCCGCCATAGTGGGCCGAATCCGTGTTCAGCCGCTCGCGGTACGCGCCGGGTTGCGGTACGCCCAAACGGTACCCGGTCTGCATGGTGGGTGTGAAATTGCACACCACCACCATGAAGCTGCGCTCATCATTGCTGTAGCGTATGAAGCTGATAACGGATCGGTCGGCATCGTTGTGATCGATCCACTCAAAACCCGCCGGGACGAAATCCAGACTGTGCAGGGCGGGCGTGTTGCGATAGAGGTGGTTCAGGTCGCGCACCAGGCGCTGCACGCCCTGGTGCATTGGCGCATCAAGCCCATCCTTTAGCAAATGCCAGTCCAGGCTCTGGTCATGGTTCCACTCCCGCACCTGGCCAAACTCGCAGCCCATGAACAGCAGCTTCTTGCCGGGGTGGCCAAACATGAAGCCGTAGTAGGCCCGAAGGTTCGCAAATTTTTGCCAGGTATCGCCCGGCATTTTGTTCAGCAGCGAGCCTTTGCCGTGCACCACTTCGTCGTGGGAAATCGGCAGTACAAAGTTCTCGTCAAAGGCATAGACCAGCCCGAACGTCATTTCGCCATGGTGGTGTTTGCGGTGAATGGGGTCGCGCGCCATGTAGGCCAGCGTGTCGTGCATCCAGCCCATGTTCCATTTGTAATGAAAGCCCAGCCCACCCGCGTAAGTGGGGCGGGACACACCAGGGAAGGCGGTGGACTCTTCGGCCAGCGTTACAGCCTGGGGCCGCTCGCTGCCCACCACTTCATTCAGGCGTTTCAGGAAGGCAATGGTTTCCAGGTTTTCGCGTCCGCCATGCGCATTGGGAATCCACTCACTGGCCTTGCGGCTGTAGTCGCGGTACAGCATGGAGGCCACGGCATCGACCCGCAGGCCATCCACGCCAAAGCGCTCCAACCAGTAAAGCGCATTGCCAATCAGGAAGTTGCGTACTTCGGTACGGCCCAGGTTGTAGATGAGCGTGTGCCAGTCGTTGTGAAAGCCTTCCCGCGGGTCGGCGTATTCGTAAAGATGCGTGCCATCAAAGTTGCCCAGTCCGTGAGCGTCGGTGGGGAAGTGCGCGGGCACCCAGTCCAGCAGCAGGCCGATGCCCTCGGCGTGGCAGCGCGCCACAAATCGGGCAAACCCTTTCGCATCGCCAAAGCGTGACGTGGGCGCATAAAGCCCGATGGGCTGGTACCCCCAGGAGCCGTCAAACGGATGCTCGCTGATGGGCAGCAACTCCAGGTGCGTGAAGCCCAGGTCTTTGGCATAGGGCACCAGGGTGTCGGCCAATTCATCCCAATTGAGCCATCGCCCGGCACCGTTGTTGTCGTCAATGCCGTCAGTCCTGATGCGCCGCCAGGAGCCCAAATGCACTTCGTAAATGCTCATGGGCGCGTCCAGTGCGTTAGCGGCCCTGCGCTGTGCTGCCGGGGCAATCACCGGTGGCAGGGGGGCGACCACGCTGGCCGTGGCAGGCCGCAATTCGGACTGCCGCGCATACGGGTCGGCACGGGCGGGCAGCCGTGTGCCGTCGCGCGCCCAAATCTCAAATTTGTAAAACGCGCCTTCAGAAACCTGCGGCACAAACAGCTCCCACACGCCGCACTCTATCCGCAGGCGCATGGGGTGCTGTTGGCCGTCCCAGTGATTGAAGTCGCCCACCACACTCACGCGCGATGCATTGGGTGCCCATACCGCAAAGCGGGTTCCCGCAACACCGTCGAGCGTCAAGGGATGCGCACCCAGCACTTCGTAGGGGCGCAGATGTGTGCCCTCGGCCAGCAGCCAGACGTCCAGCTCACTTAAAAGAAAACGTGGAGCGGGCGCGGTATCCGGTGGAGGTATGTCAGATGGCGGGGTTGGCATGGGGCGCGAAGGTCAAGCCTCAATGTGCCAGATTTGCCGCGCGTATTCGCGGATGGTCCGGTCCGAAGAAAAAACACCCATGCCCGCCACATTGGCGATGGCCTTCTGGCACCACAACGCGGGCGTGCGGTACAGGTCATCCACGCGCGTCTGGGTGGCTATATAAGATTCGTAGTCGGCCATCAGCATGTAGTGGTCACCGCCCCACAGCAGGGAATCGACCAGTGGGCGGTAGCGGCCCGGCTCATCGGGCGAAAACTGGCCGCCTGTCACTGCGTCCAGCACGGCCTTGAGCGTGGGCGTATTCTCGTAAATGCGGATGGGCTGATAACCGGTCTGGCGCAGGGCACGAACTTCAGGCGTCTTCAGGCCGAAGATGAAGATGTTGTCGTCGCCCACGTTCTGGCGAATCTCGATGTTGGCACCGTCGTCCGTGCCAATCGTCAACGCGCCATTGAGCGCAAGCTTCATGTTGCCGGTGCCCGAAGCCTCGGTGCCTGCGGTTGAAATCTGCTCCGACAGATCGGCCCCCGGCATGATGATTTCTGCGACCGACACGCCGTAGTTAGGAATGAATACCAGCTTGAGTTTGTCACCCACAAGCGGGTCGTTGTTGATGACCGCGCCCACGTCATGAATCAGCCGGATGATGGACTTGGCGGTGTGGTAGCTCGAAGCTGCCTTGCCTGAAAAAATCACCGTGCGTGCCACCCAGGGCGCGCTCGGGTTGGCCAGGATGGCCTGGTAGCGGGTGATGACGTGCAGCACATTAAGCAGTTGCCGCTTGTACTCGTGAATGCGCTTGACCTGCACGTCGAACAGGCTGTCGGGGTTGACGCGGGTGCCGGTGGTGCGCTCAATGTAGGCCGCCAGACGCGCCTTGTTGTTGCGCTTGATGCCCATGAATTTGCCAGCAAATGACGCATCACCTTGCAGCGCATGCAACTGCTTTAACTGGTCCAGATCAAGCCGCCATGAATTGCCCAGAGTATCGTCCAGGAGCCCTGCCAGACCTGGATTCGCCTGCGACAGCCAGCGCCGCGGCGTGACCCCATTGGTCATGTTGGTGAAGCGCTCCGGCCAGATGGCCGCAAAGTCGGCAAAGATGGTTTGCACCAGCAACTCGGAATGCAGTGCCGACACGCCATTAACCTTGTGGCTGCCCACAATCGACAGATGCGCCATGCGCACCCGGCGCTCGCCGTACTCGTCAATCAGCGAGAGGCGCGACAGAAAGCCGTTGTCGTTGGGGCGATACCGCGCTGCGACTTCAAGAAACTCCTTGTTGATGCGGAAGATGATTTCCAGATGGCGCGGCAACACATGCTGCAGCAGGCCCACGGGCCAGGTCTCCAGCGCCTCGGGCATCAGCGTATGGTTGGTGTACGAGAAGGTCTTGCAGCACAGCGCCCAGGCGCTTTCCCAGGGCATGGCATGGTCGTCGCACAGCACGCGCATCAGCTCCGCCACGCCAATGGCGGGGTGGGTGTCGTTGAGGTGGATCGCCACCTTGTCGGCCAGATTGGACAGTGTGGGGTATTCGGTGAGATGGCGGTGCACCAGGTCCTGAATGGACGCAGCTACAAAAAAATATTCCTGCTTCAGGCGCAGTTCGCGCCCGGCGGGGGTGCTGTCGTTAGGGTACAGAACCCATGAGATGTTTTCGTATTCGTTTTTGGCACTGGCGGCGCGGGCGTAGTCGCCCGTGTTGAAGGCCCCCAGGTCAATGTGGGCGGGGGCCACGGCCTTCCACAGGCGCAGTGTGCTGACTTTTTCGGTGCCGTGGCCAGGAATCACCATGTCGTAGGCTTTGGCGGCGACCTCGCCTGCGCTGCGCCACACGGTTTTCTCTCCTGTGTGTTCCACCCAGCCACCAAAGCGCACGGGGTAAGTGATGTTGGCACGGGGAAACTCCCACGGCGTGCCGTCTTGCAGCCAAGGGTCGGGGTATTCGGTCTGGCAACCCCCCTGAATATCCTGCGCGAACATGCCGTATTCGTACCGAATGCCGTAGCCGAAAGAAGGCAGCCCCACCGTGGCCATCGAATCCAGAAAGCACGCGGCCAGGCGGCCCAGGCCACCATTGCCCAGGGCGGCATCGGGCTCCCGGTCGGCCACGTCTTCCAGCGTCTGGGCGTGCTGGGTCAGGCCTTGGGCGGCGCTGCCGGTCAGGCCCAGGGCTGCCAGCGCGTTTGAAAGTGTGCGGCCCATCAGGAATTCCATCGACAGATACACCACCCGGCGAGCCTTGGCCGCACGGTCGCGGGCTTGCGTTTCAACCCAGCGTTGGGACAGTTGCTGGCGGGCCACTTGGGATACCGCCTGCATCAGGTCGGTGGTGGATGCGTCGGCTGAGGCAACACCCACGGTACGCAGCAGGTGCTCCTCAATTTGGGCGGCCAGTGCGTGTTTTGCGATGGGAAGATTTGGGGTCACGGAAGCATCCTTTGAGAAGAGGCGGATCAGCGTCTGGACGAGAAAACCACCGACATAAGCCTTTCGCAAGTATTGGGCCAGCCGCAAGCGGCACGATTCTCGCATGCGGTCCCTGGGGGATGATCGGGATTTCACGCCCGGTATTAAGATGGCGCTGACAAGATGGCACCGACGATGACACCGCCATTGTGCATTTCCTCAAAAACAGGAGACACCATGCGACCCGAAGAGCTAGCCCTGAGTTTCGATTTACCAAAACGCACCGTCGCCCTGGTGCTGGCCGGCGGGCGTGGCAGCCGCCTGATGAACCTGACCGACCGCCGTGCCAAACCGGCGGTGTACTTTGGCGGCAAGTTTCGCATCATCGATTTTGCGCTGTCCAATTGTCTTAACTCCGGCATCCGCCGCATTGGGGTGATCACGCAGTACAAATCGCACAGCCTGCTGCGCCACCTGCAGCGTGGCTGGGCCTTCTTGAAGAGCGAGATGAACGAGTTTGTTGACCTGCTGCCCGCCCAGCAGCGCACCGACGACGAAAGCTGGTATCGCGGCACGGCCGATGCGGTCTACCAGAATCAGGACATCCTGGCCAGTTACCGGTCTGTGGACTACGTGGTGGTGCTGGCGGGCGACCATATTTACAAGATGAACTACGCCATCATGCTGGCCGACCATGTGGCCAAGGGGCGCGATTGCACGGTGGGCTGCATTGCCGTGCCGCGTGACGAGGCCTCAGCCTTTGGCGTGATGGCGGTGGACGACAAATACATGATCACCGAGTTTGTTGAAAAGCCGGCTGACCCCCCCGCCATGCCGGGCCACCCCGACAAATCGCTGGCCAGCATGGGCATCTACGTCTTCAATGCGCGTTTCCTTTACAAAGAACTGGAGCGTGACATGGCCGACCCTGATTCCAGCCACGATTTTGGCAAGGACATCATTCCGCGTGCGGTGCGCAACGGCAACGCTGCGGCGCATCCGTTTGAGCTGAGCGCCGTGGGCACCAAGCTCAAAGACACGCCCTACTGGCGCGATGTGGGCACGATCGACGCCTATTGGGATGCCAACATCGACCTCACCGCCACCGACCCGATGCTTAACCTGTACGACACGCGCTGGCCCATTTGGACGTATCAGGAGCAGTTGCCCCCCGCCAAATTTGTGCACAACGTGGACGACCGGCGGGGCATGGCCATTGAATCCACGGTGTCGGGCGGCTGCATTGTGTCGGGCAGCGTGTTTCGCTCGCTGCTTTTTTCCAGCGTGCGGGTGCATTCCCACTCCAGCGTGAACTGGTCGGTGCTGCTGCCGGGCGTGCAGGTGGGCCGTGGTGCGCGCCTGACCCGCGTGGTGGTGGACCGGGGTTGCAGCATTCCCGATGGCATGGTGATTGGCGAAGACCCGGCGCAGGATGAAGCACGCTTTCACCGCAGCCCCAACGGCATCTCCCTGGTGACGGCGGACATGCTCACAAAAATCACCTCATGAGAGTGCTGCATGCGGCGGCAGAGATTTTTCCGCTGGTCAAAACCGGTGGCCTGGCGGACGTGTTGGGGGCCCTGCCGCAAGCCCTGCTTGAAGCGGGTGCCGATGTGCGCCTTGTGTTGCCAGGCCTGCCTGCTATTAAAAACGGGGTAGAACGGCAGACGTTGGTGTGCGAGATCGGTGCTGTGTTTGGTGCGGGAAAGGTCAGCCTTTGGCTGGGGTACATGCCCGATGGCGGATTGACAACCGGCACCCCGCTACCGGTTTACGTGGTCGATGCACCATACCTCTACCAGCGTGCCGGCAATCCGTACCTTGCGGCAGATGGCAATGAGTGGGCCGACAACCTGCAACGGTTTGCCCTGCTGGGCTGGGTCGCCGCCCATATTGCAGCCGGTGAACTTGACGCCGACTGGCGCCCGGACGTGCTGCACGCGCATGACTGGCATGCCGCTATGGCCTGCGCCTACATAGCGGCCGCTCCAGCGGCCACCGT
>JAYVNK010000080.1:0-6525 GCA_043758475.1 Comamonadaceae bacterium
CGCTCCTGATGCATCCTGATGGTGCCGAACATGCTGTTGTTGAGCAGCACGATGATGGTTTTGGCGCCGTATTGCGTGGCGGTGGCCAGTTCCTGGCCGTTCATCAAAAAGTCGCCGTCACCCGCCATGGTCAGCACTGTTCGGCCCGTCGCAATGGCCGCTGCAATACCTGCGGGTACGCCATACCCCATCGCGCCATTGGTGGGTGCGAGCTGGGTCTTGAAGCCTTTCACCCACCCGTGGTGCTTGAAAAAGCGGTGCACCCAGCTTGCAAAATTGCCTGCGCCATTGGTCAGCACGGTATCTGCCGGCAAATGCTTTTGCAGCGTGGCCACGATGGCAGGCATGTCGATGTCGCCCGGCAGTATTTGCGGCACCATATTGGCGAGGTAATCCGCGTTGCAGGCTTGCGTCCACGCGTCCCATGGCAGGCTGATGGGGGCCGTGAGCACCTCAAGCGAGCGCGCAGCGGCGTTCATCGTAGATTGGATCGCCAAATCCGCCTGGTAAACCCGGTTCAGCTCCTCCGCACTGGCATGAAAATGCACCAGCTTCTGCTTCGGCTTGGGCGCTTGCAGCCAGCCGTAGCCGCCCGTGGTCATCTCGCCCAGGCGCGGGCCGATAGCGATGATCAGATCGCTGTCTTTCAATCGCTGCGCCAGCTTGGGGTTGATGCCAATGCCTACGTCGCCCGCATACTGCGGGTGGAAATTGTCAAAGGTGTCCTGGAAGCGGAAGGCATTGCCCACCGGCAGTTTCCAGTTTTCCGCAAAACGCTGCAGAGCCTGCGCAGACTGCGGCGTCCAGCCACCGCCGCCTGCAACGACAAATGGTCGCTCTGATTTCAAGAGCATTTCACGCAGATAGCGCAGGGAGCCTGGGTCACTCCATGCTTCAACGGCATCCACACGAGGCAACGCAATCGGCATGTCGCCCGACGCATGGGCGGTAACGACGGACGCCAGCATGTCCTCCGGCAGCACCAGCACCACCGGGCCGGGGCGGCCATTCATGGCGGTGGCAAAGGCGCGTGCCACGTACTCCGGGATGCGCCGCGCATCGTCGATGCGCTCCACCCGCTTGGCCATACCGCCGGTGCTGGGGCCGAAGAAGCTCAAATAATTGACCTCCTGAAAAGCTTCGCGGTCCCGCGTTTCACTGGCCACATCGCCCACGAACAGGATCATCGGCGTGGAGTCTTGAAACGCCGTGTGCACGCCTATCGAGGCATTCGTGGCACCCGGCCCGCGCGTCACAAAGCAGATGCCGGGGCGGCCTGTCAACCTGCCATGCGCATCGGCCATGTAGGCGGCCCCGCCCTCTTGGCGGTTGATGATGAACTTAATCTGGTCGGCATGGGCGTGAAAGCCGTCAAGCACGGCCAGGTAGCTTTCGCCCGGTACGCCAAATGCGTGGGTGACGCCTTGGGCGATCAGGCATTCCACCAGAAGATGGCCAGCGATCTGGCTGCCAATTTTGGAAGACTTTGAAGAGGTTGGTTGAGTCATGATCCGTATTGTGCCGCGCCCTGGCCATGCGGAGCAGTCGAGTCATCGACCGCACGGTTTTCAGGATTCGCGCTAGACTGTGCCGCTAAACTCAACCACGGTGCCCCTCCATGAACGCAATCGTCCAAGAACTTACCCGCATTGATTCCAACAATGGCAACATCAACGCCCGCTTTGGCAGTGGCAAAGAAGTGCGCCGACTCGAAGACGAACTGCTGCTCAAAGGCCAGGGCCAGTTTACCGACGACGTGACCCTGCCCGGCCAGGCGCACCTGGTGTTTTTGCGCTCGCCGTACCCGCACGCACGCATCTTGTCCATCGACATCCAGGCCGCACTGGCGCTGCCAGGCGTGATACAAATCACCACGGGTGCCGATCTGGTCAAAGCTGGCGTCAAACCTTTGCCAACGGTTGCAGGGTTCCCGCGCGCCGACGGCTCCCCCGCAGCCAGCGCGCCGCGCAACTGCCTGGCGGTGGACAAGGTGCGCTTTGTGGGCGAAGCTGTGGTTGCCGTGGTGGCACAGACTGTTGAGCAGGCGCGCAACGCGTGCGAGGCCATCGTGATTGATTACGACGAGTTGCCCATGGCGGTGCATCTGGATGACGCCATGGCCTCAACCGCGCCTTTGCTGTGCGACACGATCACCGACAACATTGCCGCTGAAATGCGCCACGGCAATGTAGCTGCGACAGATGCCGCCTTCAAGGCGGCGCGCCACGTGGTCAAGCTGGATATCACCAACCAGCGCCTGTCGCCTCTATCGCTGGAGCCGCGCTCGGTGCTGGCCTACGTCGATGCCACTTCAAGCCGCCTGACGGTTCGCATGAGCACGCAAATGCCCTCGGGCGAGCGCGACACACTGTGCGACCTGCTCGGCATCCCCAAAGACCAGATGCGTGTGGTGGTAGGTGATGTAGGCGGCGGCTTTGGCATGAAGACGGGAGCGTATGCGGAAGATGCGGTAGTCGCGTTTTGCGCCCGCGCTTGCCAGCGGCCCGTCAAATGGATCGCTGAGCGCGGCGAAGAGTTTCTATCCGCCGTCCATGGCCGAGACGTGCAGACAAGTGCTGCCCTGGCGCTGGACGCCGACGGCAAAATTTTGGCCCTGCGTGTGCATTCGCTGGCCAATGTGGGTGCGTATGCGATGGGCGTCGGCGTCGCCATTCAGGCGCTGATCGGCCCCTGGGTGCAAACCAGCGTGTATGACATCCAGACCATCGATTTTCATTACCAGGCGGTGATGACCAATACCGCACCCACGGGGGCCTATCGCGGTGCCGGGCGGCCCGAAGCGATCCACATCATGGAACGGCTGATGGACGAAGCCGCCCGCCAGATCGGCATGGACCGCATCGCGCTGCGCCGTCGCAACTTCATCCAGCCCGAGCAGATGCCTTACAAGAACCCGATGGCGCAGGTGTACGACACGGGTCGCTTCGAGCACGTGATGAACCAGGGCCTGGCACTGGCTGACTGGAGCGGCTTTGAAGCGCGCGCGGCAGATTCCAAAAAACGCGGGCTGATGCGCGGCTTAGGCATCGCGACATTTCTGGAATGGACCGGCGGCAACGTGTTTGAAGAACGCGTGACAGTCACCGTCAAACCCGAAGGCATCATCGAAGTCTACTCAGCCATGCAAGGCATGGGCCAGGGCATTGCCACCACATTGGCGCAACTGGTGGTAGACACGTTTGGCGTGCCCATCGACAAGGTGCGTATTGTGATGGGCGACACCGACCGGGGCACCGGGTTTGGCAGCGCCGGGTCACGTTCGATCTTTACCGGCGGCTCGGCCGTGCGCATAGGCTCAGAGCGCACGATTGATGCTGCCAAAAAGCTGGCGGCCAAAGAGATGGAGGTCGCCGCTGAAGACGTCAGCTACAGCAACGCAGAATTCACAGTCAATGGCACCGATTTGAAGATGGACTTGTTCGCACTGGCCGCGCGCCAAAGCGACAAACAAATCTTCATTGACTCCACCAGCGCCGTGGCTGGCCCCACTTGGCCCAATGGCTGCCATGTGTGCGAGATTGAGCTGGATGCGCAGACCGGCCACATCGATGTGGTGGCCTACGCGTCAATGAACGATGTGGGCAATGTGATTAACCCGATGATCGTGTGCGGTCAACTCGACGGTGGTGCGGTGCAAGGCCTGGGCCAGGCGTTGTGCGAGCACCTGCAATACGACCGCGAGACCGGCCAGCTTGTCACCGGCAGCCTGATGGACTACTGCGCGCCGCACGCCGATATTGTGCAGAGCTTCAAAAACGAAATGGACACGTCCACGCCTTGCAAAAACAACCTGCTGGGCGTCAAAGGTGTGGGCGAACTCGGCACGATTGGCGCCACGCCCGCCCTGGTGAACGCGGTGGCAGACGCGTTTGCCCGCAACGGCATGGCGGTCAAAACCACGCAGTTGCAAATGCCGCTCTCGCCCTCGCGCGTGTGGGAGCTGCTGCACGGATGACGGGCTGCGTTAATTGGGGTCAGATTCCAATTAAATTTGAAAAAATGATTCGGCAATTAATTGGAATCTGACCCCAATTAAATGAACCCCGAATGAAAGAACCGCGCTACGCCTGGGTCGTCGTCTGGGGCGCTTTCTTCAGCATGGCAATCATCTTTGGCGTGGCGTATTCGTTTGCCGCGTTTTTTGAGTCCTTTGCGGCAGAGTTTGCCGCGCAGCGGGCTGACGTGTCCTTGGTGTTCGGCATCTGCGGATTGATCTACTTTGTGCTGGGCGCGGGCGGCGGAATTTTGGCGGACCGGTTTGGGCCGCGTGTGGTCTGCACCAGCGGCATGCTGTGCATTGCAGCGGGCTTGCTGGCCACCAGTTTCACCACCTCCATGGGCGCGGTTTACATCACGTATGGGATTGGCATTGGCATTGGGGTAGCGCTGGTTTACACGCCGTCCATCGCTTGCGTTCAGCCCTGGTTTACCCAGCGGCGTGGCCTGGCTGCAGGCATTGCGAGTTCGGGCATTGGCGCAGGCACGGTGGTGGTGCCGCTGCTGGCCACCAGCGCCATTGCAGCGCTGCAATGGCGCGGTGCGCTGCGCGTGATGGCCCTGGGCGTGCTGCTGCTGGGCGTTTGCGCCACGTTTCTGTTGAAGCGGGCACCTGTTGCGCCCCAACCTGCGGGTACTGCCCAGAACCCAGCCGCAGGGGTCGCCTCTAAGGTCATCCCCGGTGCCACATTGAGCCAGGCGCTGCGGGATCACCGCTTTTGGTGGTTTTACCTGTTCACCGTGGCCGCTGCACCCACCATGTTCATCCCGTTTGCGCATGTGTCTGCCAGCGCGCGGGATCTGGGGCTCACCGAGGCACGCGCGGTCGGCCTGGTTGGGCTGATTGGCATCGGCAGCCTGGTCGGCCGCTTCGCCATTGGCGCACTGGCCGACCGCATCGGCCGTACCCTGACGCTGGCGCTGATGCAGGCGTCCATGGCCGCGTCGTACCTTTTGTGGCTGGCAGCAACCGGCTACCCGACGCTGGCCATTTTTTCGGTGTGGTTTGGCTTGAGCTATGGCGGCATTGTGTCGCTGATGCCCGCCATCTGCATGGACCTGTTTGGCGCGCGCGCCGTGTCCAGCATCGTCGGCACGCTATACAGCGGCGCGGCGCTGGGCAACCTGCTCGGCCCCGTGGTGGCCGGTGCCGTGTTTGACCGGGTGGGTTCCTACGCGCCGGTCATTTGGGGTTGCCTGGCAATGTCTTTGGTGGCGGGCGCGGCTTCGGTGCGCATTGTGCGGTCTGGCACCAAGGCCTACTGAGGCTGCGACCCGAGCCAATTTTTTGACGCTCCTCAAGCCTCGACCGGTGCATCAAGGCGGCATGGTCACCCCACACCGCCAGCACTGTGAAAAGCCACCTTCCACCAATTCGCCACACACGCACAGCCAGCGGTGCTGCGGCACATGCTGCAGATCATGCAACAGCGCCTTGGCGCGCACTTCCTGCTCGGGGTGCGTGATCCACACCTCTGGCAGACACTGGTCTGGCGGCAGCTCTCCCATCATCCCGCCGAGGTACTGGCGCTGCACGCTGGCCACAATGCCTTCATCGCCCAAGGCATCCGCCCACAGCGTGGCGATGGCGAGGTTGGGTGCTTGGGTCAGGCGCAGCATGGCTGTTTGAGTATAGGCATTGGCTGCCTGCGCAGGAGGTGACTGCACCGGCCGGACTGGATCAAGGCTGGCCATGGCGTGCGTAACTGGGCGCGCAATGGGTTTGGTGGCGCGGCTAGGATCCGGCAATACGCCGACTCTCTGCCACAGAAGTGTGTTTAGTCTCTAACAAGTTATGTCTTCGCATTTTCTGAGAAGACTTCAAAGTGTTCCAGCCATGGCTGGAACTATGTTGAAGCGGGTCAAAGAGCCAGCTGCATCTGCGCCACCAAAAGCACCTGAAAGGCGCATCGTAACTGACACCTATCTGCCGCAGGAGTACGAACGAGGCCCAGCTCTAGGTGAAACTCATGACACCACTAGTGAATAGGTTGCCAACCTGAATTTCTTAGCCACGGGCAAATTGATTTCAAATTCTTGAAGAAAGACAGGATGTTCATGCGATTGGCTGATGTATTCACCAACCGTTTTTTGGCCTTCTTTCAAGCCCAACATTTGCGATGTATCGAAGAACTGAATGTTCAGAGCGTGAACAACCGCTTCGTCTATATTTTGGTCTCGATCGTCAATCTCGTGCATGTCAACGTGTGCCAACTGTTCTGGCGACAGCTAGGCCAACATCTGAAACGCATTCCGGTATACAGGATTTCGCCGCAAGAATTCCCACGCCCATTGTTGTGAGGTCTTAACTTTTTTTTCGTTGAGCGACGTATGCTTGTCATCTTTTGGCTGTCTGAGTGCGGTTTGCAATTGCATTTTGACGCAGTTTGTCTCACCACAGCGCAACTTCAATTATGGTTAGAAGTATGGCCTGGAAACAAAAAAGCCACCTTGCGGTGGCTTTTTTTTATTCTAAATCAATGACTTAGAAATTTTTACTGGCGGAGC